>JAYUQK010000001.1:0-2374 GCA_043756785.1 Candidatus Lloydbacteria bacterium
GCGACAGCGCCCCACCGGCATATCCTTTCCTTCATCGTAGTTTTCTTATGGCGGGCGGAAAAAAATCGAGAGCCGGAGATGCCGTGGGGCGACGAGCGAAGCGAGCGGGGGTGCGAGAGTCGGATTAGCGAAACATTGTTTCGACAGACTCTCGCAAGACGGAGGTATGCCGAGGTTTTACGAAGTACCGAGTCGGGGTCGAGAGCACTTAGATTTTTGTCGGCTTTCGCGTCAAAAAGCTTAGTGACTCGTGACACTGAGTGTTATTCCACATTCCTCTCGAAATAGGTTCGAGCAAATGCCATGACAACACCACCCAGAGAAACGTTTGCAGAAATAGTGTCGGGGCGCGCACTCCGCAGGGCGGAGGGCACGCTCCCGAAAATGGAATTCGCCTTTGTGTGCGCAAAAGCAAAATAAATTCAAAAGTCCCCCCAATTAAGAAAGTTAAGAGAAACCATGCAAACACTCAAACCAAAATATTTCCTCTACGCGCGTAAGAGTACTGAGGATGATGACCACCAGATAATGTCTATCGAGGCACAGCTTTTTGAATTGCATGAATATGCGCGTAGAGAAAATATCGAAATTCTCCGAGAATTTACCGAGTCGAAAAGCGCAAAGAAGCCCGGGCGCGAGTTGTTTAATGAAATGATGGAGCAAATAGAGTCGAGTGATGTACCGCTCGGTATCTTGGCGTGGCATCCTGACCGCCTTGCGCGTAACTCTGTCGATGGTGGCAAGGTGGTCTACTTGGTAGATACCGAGCAAATTACCGCTTTGCGCTTCCCGACATTTTGGTTTGAGCCAACTCCGCAAGGGAAATTCATGTTGCAGGTGGCGTTTGGACAGAGCAAGTACTATAGCGACAACCTCGTGGAGAATATCAATCGTGGTATCCGCCAAAAAGTACGCAGAGGAGAGTGGTTGGTGAAAGCCCCCTTTGGCTATGTGAATAATCCCAAGACGCGCAATATCGAACCGCACCCGACGAAATCACGCATTGTGGTGAGGGCTTTTGAGGAATATGCCAAGGGCACCCACACTCTCGGGTCAATTGGAGTCTTTTTGGCGGATCACGGCGTATCTACCAAAGGAACGCCACCTGCAAAATCTGCCGTCGCCCGTATGCTTGCCAATCGTGTATACCTCGGATTTGTGCGTCATAAGGGGGAATATTACGACGGCAGCTTTGCCCCAATTGTTTCTCCGATACTGTTTGAAGCAGTGCAGAAGATACTGCAAAAGAAAGGTAAACCCCGTGTGATAAAATCGCCTAACAGTTTTCCTTTTGCACAATTCGCAAGGTGCGGTGAGTGCGGAAGTATGATCACGGCTCAACATTGCACCAATCGTTTTGGCACGAAGTACACCTACTATCGCTGTACCAAAAAACGAGGTGTCTGCCATCAGCCGCATACTTCAGCATCCGCACTCACCGCGCAAATCAAATCACTGCTTCAAACAGTCTCGCTTCCTCTTTCAGAAATTGAGAAGATGGAAAGCCAGATAGACCTCTGGGAGAAAGAGTCAATTTCCGAAAGAGGAAGTGTTGCCCAACACCTTCAAACCAAGCTTGTGGAGACAAAGGAGAAGTTGGATAAACTGGTATCCGTGTATCTTGATGGCGATATCGAGCGAGCGATATATCTAGAGCGCAAAGATATTCTCCTTCGTCAGAAAGCCAAGCTTGAGGAAAGTTTGAAGGATGTCGGGCAACAAAGAAAAAACTGGGTCGAACCCTTGCGGAAATTTGTTTTGTCTTTGAGGGAAGCCGTGGAACTGGAAAAAAGCGAAAACTATTTCGCGTGGAGAACATATTTCCAAAGTATCGGCTCGAACCCCATTCTCAAAGACAAATCTCTTTCAATGCATTGGGGGGAACTTTATGAATTCATGGCGCACACAAAGGCGAATTCCATTTTCGGGAGCGTGCCCTCCGCCCAGCGGAGTGCGCGCGCCAACACTATTTCTGCAAACGTTTCTCTGGGTGGACCGTACAGGACTCGAACCTGCCACCCCCGCATTGCAAATGCGGTGCTCTACCAGATGAGCTAACGGCCCAGAACACTAACGATACTACCACAAATGTTCTGAAGTGCAAAAAAAAGTAAGAATATGTATAATCAGACCGCTGGGCCATTAGCTCAATTGGTAGAGCGCTTCCATGGCATGGAAGAGGCAACCGGTTCGAATCCGGTATGGTCCACCAAAAGAAAAGTCTGGAGAAAAAGGGCTGATTTTCGCTGTCGGCAATGCCGACGGCTCGCCTGCTAAAATAGGCGCAGCCCTTTTCCCCGTCGGCTCGCCGCGGGGTTCCGCTAAGGAAAGGTTTGGGAAACCGTTGGTTTCCCTATATACTGAGATGAGATCG
>JAYUQK010000002.1:0-6141 GCA_043756785.1 Candidatus Lloydbacteria bacterium
CTCGAAAAAGAATTGGATTTCTTTGATGCGCTCACGATAATCCTCGATGCTTATTTCACCGATGCACACACCAGGGCATAGTCCGATCTGATAGTTAAAGCAGGGTTTTAGAGAGAGTGGTGCACAGACATCACGAAAAGGAAAAATACGGCGTACTATTTTCAACGCCTCGAGCAAATTTGCCCCAGAGGGAAAAGGGCCGTAGACCGAAAGATGGGTGCGCTCCACCTCCCCCGTCATTAAGTTACGCTCACGAATGGTGAGCACGCGAGGGTATTCCTCGCGGGTTATGATCACATAGTTCCAGCTTTTGTTGTCTTTTTCCTTTGTATTGAAATAGGGCTGATGCTCTTTAATAAGGCTCGCTTCGAGCACTAATGCCTCGAGTACAGAGTCGGTAGTGGTGTGGGTGATGCGCGTGGAGAGCGTCACCATGTCGACGATATGTTTGCCGCGGGTATGCATCACATCATTTGCGAAGTAGCTGCGTACGCGCTCCCGCAGCGAGGTCGCCTTCCCGATATACAAAATACCCCCCTCCTTATCGAGGAATTTATACACCCCAGGGCTATCGGGGAGCTTTGCCATCTTAAGTTGCTCTGTGGTCACCTCGCCATCATAAAGGACTAGCCCGCTGTTGACAAACACCTGAGGGGTGATAGTGTTTTACTAGATTCTTCTCTTTAGGAAATAGACATGGAAACCACCCCTGATGCCCCATTTGTCATGAATGCTACGCTCAAGTCTGCGATACAAACAGAGCTCTTGGTACTTGCGAAGAAACCCACAATTGGCCTACACAGTGAGCGTTGCTCGCTGTTTACTGATCTCAACATAGCGATACTTTCACGCCACCTTTCATTGTGTTTTCTCGACGGCAGCACACTACGTGAGGGTGATGCTGAACTGATGGTTGCAATAAGCGAACTGACCGTCGCTGCTCTGCGGTTTTATGAAAATCGTACAGACGCCCTCAGTGTGGCAGACTATGTCACCGACTTCCCTGATATCGTACAGCGCTGCAACTATTTATTGGTTCAGAAAGCAAGCTGAATACCCGCGAGGCACATTATGTGCCTCGTTTTCCTTTTGCGAGCATTCGTTTCAAGTACTTCCCCGTGTATGACTTCGCATTGTTTGCGACCTCCTCAGGGGTACCCTTCGCCACAAGAGATCCCCCACCGAGTCCTCCTTCGGGGCCAATGTCTATGACATAGTCTGCAGATTTAATCACATCGAGGTTGTGCTCGATCAAAAGCACACTATTCCCTTTGTCCACGAGCGTCTGCAAAATGTCGATCAGTTTTTTTACGTCTTCGTAGTGCAGTCCGATGGTGGGTTCGTCGAGCAAGTACATGGTGCGCTGCATGAGTGGGCGATAAAGCTCGGAGGCAATCTTCACACGCTGCGCCTCGCCACCCGAGAGCGTTGTCGCCGACTGCCCGAGCTCCAGATAGCCGAGCCCCACGTCACCGAGAGACTTTAAGCGGTCGGAAATAGCGGGAATGTCTTCAAAAAATGTGGTGGCTTCTTCGACGGTCATTTTGAGTACGTCATAAATACTTTTCTTTTTCCACTTCACCTCGAGGGTTTCTTTTTGGAAACGCTTACCTTGGCAGACGTCGCAAAGTACGTACACCGTGGGTAAAAAATGCATCTCCACCGCGATCATCCCATTGCCCTCACATGCCTCGCAGCGCCCACCCTTCACGTTGAACGAAAACCGTGAAGGCTTCCAGCCGCGCACCTTTGCCTCCTCTGTTTCTGCAAAAATGTCGCGAATGAATGTCCATGAGCCCGTGTATGTCGCAGGGTTCGAGCGTGGTGTACGCCCAATAGGCGATTGGTCGATGAGGATGGTGCGATGCAAGTACTCAGTACCGAGAAATGATGCGCAGTTGTATGTTTTTGCGGAACGATATTTGCGGTCAAAGCGCGCTTGCAAGTTTTTGTGTACGAGTTCGTACAGCAATGTAGACTTCCCTGAGCCCGAGACACCCGTGATCGCGACAAGCTTGCCGAGCGGGATCTCAACATTGATATTTTTAATATTAAATGCTTTTCCGCCTACTATTTTTAGCGCACCCTTGTCCTTCTCGCGCCGCTTTTCTGGTATGGCAATCACCTTATCGCCGCGCAAGTAGTCGAGCGTGAGCGATTTTTCTTTTTTATTGAGCAATAAGTCGTCGAGGTAGCCGGCCGCCACAACGTGCCCTCCGTGTACCCCAGCCCCTGGGCCGATGTCTATGAGATAGTCGGAAGCAAATATTGTGTCTTCGTCGTGCTCCACGATGATGATCGTGTTCCCCATGTCACAGAGTTCACGCAATGTCTTGATGAGTCGGTCATTGTCTTTCTGGTGGAGGCCGATCGTTGGCTCGTCGAGCACATAGAGTGCGCCCACGAGCCGTGAGCCGAGCTGGGACGCAAGCCGAATGCGCTGCGCCTCGCCTCCCGAGAGAGTGTTTGCGCGGCGCCCGAGTGTGAGATAGCCAATACCCACGTCGCGCATGAAAAGCAATCGAGATTGTATCTCCTTGATAACCACACTCGAGATTTCTTGTTCGGTAGGCGTGAGCTTGAGTGTATCGAAATACGTTGTTGCGTCCTCAATCGACATGTTTGTGACCTCGACAATATTCTTTCCCTGTTCGAGCGTTGTGGTCGCGGATTTTTCTTTCGATTTTTTTGTGAGGGTAGCTCCAATGCGCACATGCAGTGCCTCTTCACGCAGTCTCGCTCCATGACACGTCTCACAAGGCTCGTCGCCAAAGAAGTGCTTGGTCCCAAGGCCGTTACAGGACTGACACGCTCCTGCTGGGGAATTAAAAGAAAACAGTCTCGGCTCGACTTCGGGGTATGAGAACCCGTCGTCAGGGCAGGCGAATTTTGCAGACATGAGCGTCTCGTCATCCCCGATTACAAGGCGCACGAGACCGTCCGTCTCCTCTAGTGAGCGTTCCACCGCCTCGGCGAGTCGCTCGCGCACACCCTTCACGTTTTCGCTGAATTCAGAAACAAAGAATTCGTCCACAAGGATGTCGATGTCATGCTTCTTTTGCTTCGAAAGTACTATTTGCTCGCGCAAACTTTTCTGCTTGCCGTCGATACGCGCCTTGATGTACCCCTTGGAAAGAAAGTCGTAGAGCAGCTGATAATATTCACCCTTGCGTCCACGAACAACAGGGGCGTAGATACCTACTTTGAGTGTCGAGTACGCCACGCCAAGCACGAGGTCTTTGGGCGCGTGCTTCCCCACTTCCCCCACCTTCTCGATAATGAAGTTCATTATTTCCTCGTTCGTCAGTCGCTTGATGGGTTTGCCGCAGGTGAGACAGTGCGGGGTGCCGATGCGCGCGAAGAGGACACGAAGGTAGTCGTTGATCTCGGTGATCGTGGCGACCGTCGAGCGCGGATTCGATGAATGCGACTTTTGGTCGATGGAGATTGCTGGAGAGAGCCCCACGATTTCGTCGACGTCCGGCTTTTGCATGGTATTTAAAAACTGCCGCGCATATGCAGAGAGCGATTCCACATAGCGCCGCTGTCCTTCGGCAAAAATAGTATCAAAGGCAAGGGAGGACTTCCCCGAGCCTGAAAGCCCGGTAAAAACCACCATTTTGTTGCGAGGCATTTCGACGGTGATGTTCTTGAGATTGTGTGTGCGTGCACCGCGCACGATAATCTTGTCATGCCCTTCAAATTTTTTCTTTGTGTCAGCCATATTTGTGCGGCAATGCTACCACATTTCCACCAAAACTCAAAATCGCCTGAACGGCAAGTATGGCAAGTTGCATATTTCAATCACATGAAACTTTACCCACCACACCTAATACAAGTTGCTGTGGGTGTCGACATCGACAAAGAATATGGTGGTACTGTCGATAATCTTGTAGATGAGGCGGAGGTCGCCAGTAACGTTGATGCTGCGGCATCCCGCAAAATCACCATGCAGTCCATGATTGTTGAGTGCGGGGTCAAACGGGCAAATCAAAAAAAGTGCGACGCGCTCTCTCAATTGCATTTTTACCTTCGCGGGCAACTTCGCTGCTTTCTTTTTGAAATTTTTATGCTGGAGAAGAATCATGCCTACTTTCCCAGTTGTGCAAGAAAATCATCCACGGAGTCGTGGCGAATGATGTTTTTCCCCTCCTCAAAATCTTTTAAGGAATTTCTCATCCGTTTTGCTGCGCGAGGGTTAAGCGTGAAAGTCGAGTCAAACTCTATTTTTCTGTCGCGCACAAATTGTATCAATTGCGCATTGATAATGGTGGTGAGGGGTAGTCCCATCCCGCGGGCAATATTTTGCGCCTCGGTCTTGAGTGCTTTGTTGGTCTTTATAAGCATTGTCGTATCCATATACTCAAATATATATTGTAGTATACACCCCGTCAAGTCTTTAGAGATTTCATACCATCTAGACCACACCCTGAGCGAGCATGGCGTCAGCGACACGGACGAAACCACCGATGTTGGCACCTTTGACGTAGTTGGTCGAATGAGATCCTTCCTCAGTGCCATACTGCACACATGTGGCGTGGATAGTCTGCATGATTTCTTTTAAGCGTGCGTCCACTTCGCTGGCGGACCAATAGAGGCGCTGGCTGTTTTGAGACATTTCGAGCCCAGATGTTGCGACGCCTCCTGCGTTTGAGGCTTTCCCAGGGGCAAAAAGCACGCCCGCAGCGAGCAGTGCGTTTGTCGCATCAATAGAGGTTGGCATGTTCGCGCCTTCTATTACTGCCATAAATTTATTCTCAATGAGCCGCTCGGCACCCGAGAGGTCGAGCTCGTTTTGGGTGGCACAAGGGAAAGCAAGGTCGGCGCTCTCCCCCCAAGGCGCTGCTCCCTCGACGTACCGTGCACCATATTTTGTCGCATAGTCTTTGATACGACCACGCTTCACATTTTTGAGTTCACTCATGAATACGAGCTTCTCTTCATTCATTCCATCTTTGTCATAGATGTATCCCGAGGAGTCCGACATGGTCAGTATTTTTGCACCAAGTGCGAATGCTTTCTCCGCCACACCCTGCGCGACATTTCCAGACCCCGAGATAATGACCTGTTTCCCAGACAACGTCTCTCCCCTCGCCTTCAGCATCTCTGCCGCAAAATACACCGCACCATAGCCTGTGGCCTCAGGGCGCATAAGGGAGCCTCCCCATCCGTAGCCCTTACCGGTAAGTACGCCAGTAAAATTATTGGCAATGCGTTTGTATTGTCCGAATAAAAATCCGATTTCACGCCCACCCACACCAATGTCCCCCGCAGGCACATCGGTATCTGCGCCAATATGACGGTACAGCTCGGTCATAAATGCTTGGCAGAAGCGCATCACTTCGCCGTCCGACTTGCCCTTTGGGTCGAAGTCCGAACCACCCTTGCCTCCGCCGAGCGGCAACCCCGTGAGACTATTTTTGAAAGTTTGCTCAAAGCCAAGGAATTTGAGTATGGAGAGATTCACTGATGGATGGAAACGAAGCCCTCCTTTGTATGGCCCAATGGCGCTCGAAAACTGCACGCGGTAGCCACGATTGACGCAGACCTCACCTTTATCATTCACCCATACTACGCGAAATGAAATAACGCGCTCAGGCTCTATGAGGCGCAGAAAAAGTGCGTCTCCCTGATAGCGAGGATTTGCATCAATGAACGGGGAAATGGTCTCTGCAACCTCCTCCACTGCTTGATGAAATTCCGTCTCCCCCACATTCCTTGCCACCACACCTGCCATAATAGTTGAAATGTTTTTTTGTTGAGACATATGATTGAGTTATTTTAATGGTGCAGGTGTCAGCATTTTTTTCACCTCCTCGACAATTTCATCGAGCGTATAATTTGCTTTCACAAGAAATTGATTCGCGCCTATTTTGAGCGCCTTTTCGATATCTTCACGTTGGCCGAAGTTCGAGAGCATCGCCACTTTTGTATTGTTGAGGAGAGGATTCGCGCGAATGCGACGGAGTACCTCGAAACCGTCAATCCCAGGAAGGAGGATGTCGAGAAGGACAACGTCAGGAATTTCTCTTTCGGCAACGAGGATACCCTGCTCCCCGTCTACGGCACTAATGACGTTCAGTTTTTCTTTCGACAGTTTCTGAGAAGCGAGGTCACGCAAGAACTTGTCGTCTTCAACAA
>JAYUQK010000003.1:0-2344 GCA_043756785.1 Candidatus Lloydbacteria bacterium
GAAGATGACCAGTTCTTTGTGTCCAGTCTGCGCCATTTTTTCGAGCAGAGGGAGAATATCCTGAATTGTTGAAATCTTTTTGTCGGTGAGGAGAATATAGGCATCTTTATAGACAGCCTCCATGCGCTCGGGGTTCGTTATCATGTATGGCGAAACATAACCCTTGTCGAATTCCATTCCCTCAACAATCTCGGCTTCGATGCCAAATGACTGTGACTCCTCGACAGTGACCACACCATCCTTGCCCACCTTCTTGATGGTCTCGGCAATTTTCTTTCCCATCTCGTCGGACTCAACGGAGATGGTCGCCACCTGCTCTATTTCATCATCAGTTTTGATTGGCTTCGCCATGATGCGCAACATCTCAACTGCATCTTTGAGTGCTGACTCCATGCCACGGCGCACACCCATGGGGTTCGCCCCCATCGCAATGCGGCTCATCCCCTCCTTGACGAGTGCCTGCATCAAGATGACGGCTGTCGTCGTGCCATCTCCTGCAACATCGTCTGTGCGAGAAGCAACCTCCTTAACTATTTCTGCACCCATGTTTTCCATTTTGTTTGGAAGGGTGATTTCTTTCGCGATGGATACGCCGTCGTTGGTGATGGTTGGAGCACCATAGCCCTTGTCCATAACGACATTCCTACCGCGCGGACCAATCGTGATTTTCACCGCATCTGCCACCTTGTCTACTCCCGCCCTGAGTGCCTTACGTGCACTCTCTCCAGAAATTATTTGTTTAGCCATATGTGTATTTAAAATTATTTTTCGATAGCTAATACATTCGACTCACTCATGAGAATATGCTCGATTTCCCCAACCGTGATGGTCTCGGCATCGTATCCACGTTTGAAAAGTACGGTGTCGCCTTTCTTGATTTCCATTGTAAGGCGTTTGCCGTCAGAACTGAGCCGACCTGGTCCGGTAGAGACGATCACACCTTTCTCGTGTTTCTCGGTTCCCTCATTGCCTGGAAGAATGAAGCCTGATGCAGTCTTTGATTCCCCCTTCGACTCGAACGGTAAAATAAGCACGCGATCACCAAGGGGCAACACTTCGCGAACCTTTCCACTTCCCTTTGCCCCTGCAATTACTTTTGCCATAGTTTGCTTAAATTAATGCCTACTAATAACTCTCACTTAATTAAACTCCGTAAAATTGAAATGCGTCGCATAAAACAAGACGGCGGAGAGTCCATCGAATAACTATTTCCAATAACGAAAATTCGTGATGTCGAGATGAAAAAATTTTATGCCGACCGATGTCGTACCCCAAGGATACGACGAGGGAGGATAAAATTCTTTTCAGCCGACAACGTGAATTTGCAGTTGGGAAGAGTTATTCGATGTGCTCTAAGTGAACGAGCCTCTATTATAGAGAGATACGAGTGGCGAGTCAAAGAAGTGCACATCGCCCTATAAAACTTCTTCTGTTATACTGTGGCGCATGGCTTTGCGACTATTTTTTACATCAGGACTGATTACTGTTATTGGCCTTGTGGTGGCATTTTGGTGGGGAGGAATGCAGGCCCTCATGATTACCGCGCTACTCGCGGTACTTGAAGTCACACTCTCCTTTGACAACGCAGTGGTGAATGCAAAAATCCTGAAACGCATGAACGCCACTTGGCAGAAACGCTTCCTTACGTGGGGAATTTTGGTTGCAGTGTTTGGTACGCGCGTCTTCCTACCCATCCTTATCGTCAGTGCAAGCGTGGGTGCGTCCCCCCTCTTTATCGCCAACCTCGCACTGGAGGATTCAGTGGCATACGCACTACTCGTCTCGAATGCTCACTATGCGATTGGATCCTTTGGGGGAATATTTCTCCTCCTTGTTGCACTGGCTTATTTTTTTGACGACAGAAAGGACGTGCACTGGATCCAGGTTGTCGAGAAGCATCTCGCGCGGTGGGGGTCTATAGAGGCACTCGAAATAGCTCTCGCACTCATCACTATTGTAGGAATATCAGTTTTGGTCGACGACACACACAAAGCAACGGTATTGTTCTCGGGTCTCATCGGTGCGATTCTTTTTATACTTATTGAGGGTCTCGCGAGTTCGTTTGACGTCGAGGCCAAAGATATCGCTGGAAGTGGCCTCGCACTTTTCATTTATCTCAACATCCTCGACTCGGCATTCTCTCTCGACGGCGTCGTCGGGGCATTTGCACTTTCGACGGACCTCGTGGTCATCGGTATTGGACTGGGAATTGGTGCCTTTTTTGTACGCTCACTCACCATTTATCTGGTGCGAGAAAAAATGCTCGATGCACTCCCTTACCTCGAGCACGGTGCGCACTGGGCAATACTTGGACTTGCGGCGGCAATGCTCGGTGGGCTAATTG
>JAYUQK010000004.1:0-2324 GCA_043756785.1 Candidatus Lloydbacteria bacterium
CTTGTCGTCTTCAACAATGAGTATCTTCGGAATTAAGGGTGATGCGACCTCAGTACTTTGGGATGGTCGAATGCCCTCTTCTCCTGCGCGCGGGAGAGAAATTTCGTCAATATGTTTTTTCACTTTTTGAACCACCTGCGATACGTCGAATGTGCCTTTCACAAAATAATCTTTCACTCCCAGTTTAATGGCACGACTGATCTGAAGGAGGTCACCACCCTGCGTGGCGATGATCACTGGTATCGTGGCGATACTCTGGTCGGGGTTACTCCGTAGCGACTCGAATACAGTAAAACTATTTACCCCCTCTATGTTGAGGTCGAGAATGATGATGTCAGGGCGAATTTCCGATATCGCACTTATTGCCATGTCTTCGTTGTGTGCGACAAAGGTCTCATGTCCCAAGGAGGAAATCTGCTCTATGATACGCGTAACGATGCTTTGGTCGCCCGTCACGATAAGTATTTTTTTTCCTAATCCTAAGATGATGGTCATTGTGCTGTCATTATAGTCTATTGTGCGCTATGAGTTAAGGGGGAGTACTACGTGGAAGGTCGTTCCGCTGTTGAGCACACTTTCAAACCAAACCCGCCCAGCATGGCGCTTCACGATACTCTGAGCAATGAATAACCCTAGTCCCGACCCCTCAGTAGCGGTATGCATGGCATTGTCTGCGCGATAAAAACGAGAAAAAATCTTATCTTTTTCTTCGTCAGGAATACCGATACCGCTATCTTTGACCCAAAAATGTAGCTCATCAGCCCCCTCAAGCGCGACACCAACGAAAACGGTGCTCTCATTTTTAGTGTACTTAATAGCGTTGTCGATCAGATTTTGCAAGACGTCACGCATTTTGTCGGGGTCTACTTTTATTTTTGGGAGTAGCTCCTTAGGAGAAGTAAACTCGATACGAATTTTCTTTTGTGTTGCAAGAGGAAGGAGGCTTTGAATCATCGCTTGAACAAGGTCTTCGAATTGCAGAGGAATAAAGTTGTATTTTATTCTTCCGGACTCAAGTCGGTCGACCTCAAGCATGTCGTTGACGAGAGCAATCATGCGTTCGTTTGATGCAAATCCTTTTGCGAGCAAGTCGGACTGCTCCGCGTTGACCTCGCCTGCGTCTTTGTCGAGGAGCATTTTGAGTGTCCACTTTATTGCGGAAAGCGGGGTGCGCAGCTGATGTGCCACCACTGAGATTATTTCGGACTTCATTTTGTCCAACTGCGTGAGTTTCTCGTTTGCACTCGAGAGCTGTAGGTCGCGCCGCACCAATAACTTTGCGCTTTCGTCAAACTCACGGGTGAGATCTTCGAGGCGCGCCACCTGAGCTGACTCACGGGTGATCTGCTCGAGCAAAAGTACGTCTCGTGCGCGTACGAGGCGCGAAATGTAGCCACCAAAAAAACCCGTAAGGATGTAAATCAAAAATACAATTCCTGATTGCGCCAATGCGAGTGAGAGTGTGGCGTCAATAACGACACTGGTATTGGGGTCGAGAAGCTCGGTGATTACTCCTGAGTGAGCGAGCACGGAAAGAAAAACAAGAAGTCCTGAGGTTACTGCCACTGCAAGTGCGCCCCTAAAGCCAAAAATAATCATTGAAACGACGATCGGCATGAAGAAAAATGAGTGTCCGATGTTGCCTACCCCGCCCCCCGTAAGGAGCATCACGAGGAAAAAGAAGAGGAGGTCGAGTCCTATTTGCGCAACGTTGAGGAGATTCACCGTGCGGGTCTCTGTTGCTTCGGATTTTATCCTCCGCAGCGCATACCAAAAAGCACCGTTACAAAGCATCACCACCAAAAGCGCTCCGACGAGTATCCAGATTGTATTGACATACGCGATATCCACGCGCGCCACTAGTCCGAGCGTAAAGGCAAGCGGGGCATAGTACCACCTCGCGTCGATGATCCAGCCCGTCGACTGTATTTTTGTTCCGCCGTGATGTTCGCTTTTCATAAATGGTACGTCGATACTAATGATATGTGATAAGAGTGCGTATGAGCAAGGAATCTACTCTGCGAGAGCCCAAATAAGTAGTGAGCCGTTATGAAATGGGGTGCTATTCTCGACCTGCTTGTCGACCTGTGCGTAGGTATAAAAGCCGATCATTGGCACGTCGCGCCCAAATACTCTTTGGATAATCTCTATTTCTTCGTCCGTGTGAAGCCCAAGCATTTTTTTGCGCGAAACTGAGTTGATAATGATGACCGCCTTCGGTTTCTTGCCGTCTAGTTTCCTGAGCACCTCTTTCGCTGCACGCTCAGCTGTTTCAAGTCCGCGTTCAATGTCTGAGATCATAAGGCGCACCTCTGCTCCGACGG
>JAYUQK010000005.1:0-5984 GCA_043756785.1 Candidatus Lloydbacteria bacterium
CTTTGGCGCAATCTTCACGGTAGAGTGCGCCAAAGTCAGGACTGAACAGTCCTGAGAATGTGACACAACGATTGCAACCACATTTTTGAGATGCAATGCGAGGCGGAGTCGAGGAGTGTCGTGATGCTGTAGTCTGTCTACTGCGTCACGACCACCGCAGACGACAACAATGCAGTGCGCTCAAAAAGGAGGTTGAGGGAAAGTGTTGCTACAAAATATATATGTTTATAGGTGAGTATATACATTCGGTTGACGATAAAAAGCGTCTCTCCGTCCCGTCAAAGTTTCGCCGGGAGCTCGGGAAGAAGGCGATTATCACACTTGGGCTAAACAAGTGTCTTTCGATCTATCCGCCGAAGGAATGGAAAGCATTTGCCGAGAAGCTCTCTAAGCTTTCGATGGGGAAAGCAGAGGACCGTGGCTTCTCTCGTGCGATGCTCGCGGGAGCGTTTGAGGTCGAAATAGATGCGATTGGCCGCATTGTCATCCCCGAGACACTCAAGGGGTATGCGAGCCTGAAGGAGAAGGTGGTCCTCACGGGGGCCTACGACCGCGTCGAGGTCTGGGACGAAGAGGCGTGGAAGCTCTACAAGGCGCAAATGGTATCCGACGCCGACCGCATGGCAGAAGAGCTCGGTGCGCGCGGCGTGTTTTAGAAACTCCTAGCACACAGCTCGGGAACCGACGTGCGGTTGCGAGCTGTGGGTTGAGTGTTTACCCGTTTCGTATGTTACATAAAAGTGTTCTTTTACAAGAAGTCACTGAATTGCTCGCCCCCACCGTGGGCGGCGTATTCGTGGACGCAACGTTTGGGGGTGGCGGGCATAGTCGCCCTATCGCCTCCTTACTCGGCATGACGGGCCTCCTCATCGCATTTGATGCGGATGCAAACGTCTTTTCCGATACTTGCGTCAGCGAACTGCGCACACACACCAACTTCCTGCCCGTCGTTGCGAACTTCCGCACGATAGGTGAGGTATTGCATGTGCACAAGGCGCAGATGGTGGATGGAGCGATCTTTGACCTCGGGCTCTCTTCGAATCAGCTTGAAGAGTCAGGGCGTGGGTTTTCGTTTCAGCGTAATGAGCCACTTGCGATGACGTTCGCACAGACACCGGAGGTAGATGACGTGACGGCAAGCACGGTGGTGAATGAATGGAGCGAAGATTCTATCGCCACCATCCTTCGTGGATTCGGTGAGGAGCGTTTCGCACGCTCCATCGCAAAGCATATCGTGCTGGCACGTAAAGTTGCTCCCATCACGACGACAGCAGCCTTAGTGGAAGTCATCCACCAAAGCACACCAGGGTGGTACCAGCGCGGGAAGACGCACTTTGCCACACGCACATTTCAGGCCATCCGCATGGCGGTGAATGACGAGCTTGGTGCGATAGAGGCAGGGATAAACGGTATTCTGCCATTTATGAAAAGCGGTGGACGCATTGGCATCATCACTTTTCACAGCATCGAAGACCGTCTCGTGAAGCAGCGCTTTCGGGCACTTGCAAGTGAGGGAACGGTGCGCCTCATCACGAAGAAGCCTGTTGTTTCGGGAAGGGAAGAGCTAAGGGAAAACCCAAGAGCCAGAAGTGCGAAGTTGAGAGTCGTTGAAAAGATTTAAATTTAGCGTTCCTTACATTATGACCAAACTACTGATCACCTATCGTGCGACGATAGACCGCTACGTACCCGTTGCGGTGCGTTCGCGTTTCATGAAGTCCGCCACTCCTCGTCGCGGGGCATTTACGATCATTCGCGAGCATATACGCTTTACCGTATAAATAATATTTTATGTTTAAGGTACTTGTTGCACAATTTGAAGAACATGATCGCAAGATATTTCTTGCGGTACTCCTTTTGACCTTTGCGACACTGATTGCCTATTTTTATTTTTTAAGTATTTCTGTGTACGGCGTTATCGCGCGGAAGCAGGCTGAGTCTACTATTGCCGATCTTTCCACACATGTTTCCGCACTTGAGTCAGAATATGCACTGCTTGATAAGCGCATTAACCTCGAGCTCGCACACGCACGCGGCTTCGTCGACATTGCTGTCCCACGCTACATCAGTCGTGAGTCAGCACCCGATACACTCACCCTTCGTAGAGACGGCGACGCACGCTAATGTACTATGCATGCAAACTCTCATGCTCGCCTACGCATACTTTCCGGTCTCGTAATTATTTTCGGGCTACTTTGTGTGGTGCGACTGTATTATCTGCAGGTGCGTCACGGTGCAGCATTTCTCGCTGAAGCAGAAAAGCAATACGTGGCGACGCTTTCAAACCAATTTGAACGTGGGAGTATTTATTTTCAAACCAAACAAGGGAAGCTGGTGACAGGGGCGACCATCAATGGAGGCTACGTGGTGAGTATCACGCCAAAGTTACTCACCGACAAAGAGTCTGCCTACAAAGCCATCGCCGCGATTACGCCACTCGCACACGACGCATTTATCGAAAAAGCGAGTAAGGAAGATGACCCCTACGAGGAGATATTGAAGCGTGTCCCTGAGGCCGAGGCTTTCAATATAAGGGGACTGAAACTTCCGGGGCTCCATATTTTTCGTGAGACATGGCGGTATTACCCTGGTGGCCAGCTTGCCGCAGCGGTGCTCGGTTTCGTGGGATACCATAATGACACACTGAGTGGGCGGTATGGACTAGAGTCCTACTACAACGACATGCTCTTGCGCCAAGACCACGATTTATATATAAATTTTTTTGCAGAGCTTTTCACAAACATTCGCGGAGTGGTGTTTGATCGCAACAAAGAGAATGAAGCAGACCTCGTCCTCACCATCGAGCCTACCGTGCAGGGGTACCTTGAGGAGGAGCTGCTGAGTATCATGAATGAATGGGACTCCGATTTGTCGGGTGGAATTATTATGGACCCAAAGTCGGGTGCCATCATCGCCATGGCGACAAACCCCTCCTTCGACTTAAATGAGTTTGGCAAAGTAAAGGACGGCACACTATTTGCCAACCCGTCTGTACAGGATGTGTACGAGATGGGCTCTATTGTGAAGCCGCTGACCATGGCGGCAGGACTCGACCGAGGCGTAGTCAGCGCAGGTACGACATACAACGACACGGGGCACATGACGATGAATAACAAAACATTTGGGAACTATGACGGACGAGCGCGCGGCCCCGGCACCTCCATGCAAGAGGTCTTGAATCAGTCGCTCAATACTGGAGTCGCATATGTGGTGGGGAAGTTAGGTAACAGTGTTTTTGCAGACTACATGCTCAACAAGTTTCACCTCGGCGAAGAGACCGGAATCGATCTCCCTTCTGAGCGGCAAGGCCTCGTCACGAATCTTTCCTCAAAGCGCGACATCGAATACGCCACCGCATCATTCGGGCAGGGAATCGCCGTGACACCCATCAACATGGCTGCTGCGCTCTCGATACTCGGCAACGGTGGAGTCACCATTACCCCGCACGTGGTGAGTGAGATTCGCTACACTTCAGGGAAGGTAAAGAAGTTTACGCCAAATCCGACGCTACAAGCATTGAAGCCTGAAACATCCGAAGAGATCACCCGCATGCTCGTCCACGTCGTAGACAAGGCACTACTTGGAGGTACGATGAAAATCCCCGAGTACTCTATCGCGGCGAAAACGGGGACTGCGCAAATCGCACGTTCTCGTGAGGCGGGTGGGGGATACTACGAAGACCGCTATCTACACACATTCTTTGGATATTTCCCTGCGTATGACCCAAAGTTTATGGTATTTCTTTATACGAAATACCCTAAGAATGCCGAGTTTGCATCGCATACGTTGACCCGCCCCTTCATGCGCACGGCGAAGTTTTTGCTCCACTATTACGGCGTTGCGCCTGATCGCGCAAAAGACGTTCCTGCAAAGTCGACCCGCGCACCATAGAGAACTTCCTGCTGAGAGTATATACTGACGCTATCAATGCACACATTAATAAAATCATTCGTCGTACACATACTCACGTGGGAAGCACGGCGCGTTTTGCACAAGTGGAAGCCATTCATCATTCTCGTGTCGGGCTCGGTCGGAAAGACGACCACCAAAGATGCCATCTTTCAAGTGCTCCAGCCTCACGGAGGAGTGCGCAAGAGTCAAAAAAGTTTTAACAGTGAGATTGGAGTACCACTTACTATCTTGGGGCTTCCCAATGCATGGCAGAGCAAAAGCGGCTGGCTGCGCAATATTTGGCAGGGGTATCGCATTTTGGCCACACAAAAAAGTTATCCCACACTCCTCGTGCTCGAGGTCGGTTCCGACCATCCTCGGGATATTTCCCGCTTGCTTTCATGGATAACACCGAACATCGCGGTGGTCACGAGCTTGCCTGAAGTCCCCGTGCACGTGGAGCACTTCTCCTCACCAGAAGAAATACGACATGAAGATGGTCTTGTGGTGGGTGCACTCAAAGAGATGGGGGTATATGTGGCAAATGCTGACGACGAGGTCTCACGGAGGCTTATCAGCGAGGCTGAAAAAAGAAATGTGCGTGTTATCTCCTATGGATTCAGTAGTGGCGCAACGGTGCGTGGGTCACGTGCGGGTGTGCGGTATGCCTTAAGCGAGGGTGCGCGGGTGCCTATGGGTATGGAGTTTCGCGTGACTCATGAGGGCGAGGAGCACGCGGTCTATGTGAATGGCGTACTGGGTAGTGGCGTGTGTATGGCCATACTTGCAGCACTTGCTACTGCGGTGGCACGGGGGGAGTCAGTAGAAAGGTGTGTGAGTGAGATTATTTTTCTCGAGACACCGCAGGGACGCATGAGGATAATCCCAGGGCAAATGGCAAGCACTATTATCGATGACTCTTATAATTCGTCACCCATTGCTCTTTACTCAGCACTCACTACACTCAAAAATATTGATGCGAAGCGCAAAATAGCCATGCTTGGTGACATGCTTGAGCTAGGAAGTTTTAGTGATGCTGAGCACTGGAAGGCAGGGCGCATGGCGGGCGAATTTGTCGACGAGCTTATTACCGTCGGCGTGCGTGCACGCTTTGTCGCTGAGGCGGCAAAGTCTGCGGGGTTACCGGAGGCATGCATTCACCAATTTTCCGACGCCATCGAGGCGGGAAATTTTATGAGAAGTATATTAAAAACAGGAGATGTGATACTCGTGAAAGGCTCACAGGGGAGTGGTGTAAACATGATTCGTATGGAACGTGCCGTAAAAATACTTATGGCGCACATCGAAGAAGCTCCCCACACGCTCGTACGCCAAGAGCCCGAGTGGCTTTAGGGATGGTATGAGTATTCAAATAAAAAACCGCCCACAATGGGCGGTTGGAAACGCTGCACCCCGGCATCTTATCGGGTATAAAGTCCGCGTGACTGATAAAATGCCTTTTTCAATGCTCGAGCGATACCTAAGCGTTCCGTAGCATCACCCTTCTCCCATTGTGCGCTGAGTGTTCCACGCGACGAAGTCAGGTCGAACGCCTTCTTCCAAGAGGGGAAGAATTCCCAGCATTCAAGAAGAAGCTTGTCGGTCTCAGTCTCAACAAACGTGAATGGCCTCCGTGCCCATACGAGCTGGAAGCTCTGCTCCGTGGTATTACTCGTCACCTGCTCTCGTATTTCATTTTTTACAAGCGTACGCAGTTCGCTCTCGAATGAGATGCTCTCTCTTTTTATTACCGTCATTTCACACTCCTCAATATTTAAGACTTGTGCAGTGTAGACTGCGCGAAATGAAATGTCAAAAAACACGGGGAATCCCGGCTACCGCCGCGGGTGGTTTTCAATCTCAAAGACTCAATAACGAAATCCCTTTCGATTCCCCGACATGAGCAAAACAGCTTGCTCATTTGGGGTCACAAATACAAAAACCGCTCAAACTGAGCAGTTTTTATATTTGTGACCCCACGGGGAATCGACCACTACATGGTCAGTGCGGGTTTCCGATTTTCCAGAAATCAGAATTTCCAGAAAATATCGGAGAACCTCTTCGATTCCCCGACGAAAAGCAAGCAGTTGCTT
>JAYUQK010000006.1:0-5961 GCA_043756785.1 Candidatus Lloydbacteria bacterium
AAGCTCGACATTCCCCTCGTCGCTACTCAGGACTCGCACTATATACACCCAGATGATTCGCGGGCGCACAAAACACTCGTCGCCATCTCGACAAACACGGACGTAAATGACACGGGAATATTTTCTGGCGAGGGGGCATACCACTTCATCTCGACTGAAGAGGCACTCGAAAACTTCCGCGATATTCCTGAGGCGGTCGCAAACACGATGAAGGTCGCCGACATGTGCGACATTCAGCTCGAGCTCGGCTCATGGGTCTTCCCGCACATTGACTTTAAGACGGGCAACGCCGACGACGAGTTGCGCCATCTCGCTGAAGAAGGCATAGTGTTTCGCGAAATGAAAGAAGATGCTGTCTTGCGTGAGCGCGTGGAGTACGAGCTCGAAGTTATCAAAAACAAAGGATACTCAACCTACTTTCTCGTCGTGGCAGACCTCCTGCGTTTTGCGCGTGAGGCAGGTATCTATACCACCGTGCGTGGCTCGGCCGCAGGCTCCCTCGTCACCTACCTCACGGGCATTACCAACGTCGACCCCATCGACTTCCAGCTCCCTTTCGAGCGATTCTTAAACCCATTTCGACCCTCCGCCCCCGATATCGATATGGACTTTGCCGACAACCGCCGCGAAGAAGTCCTCGAATACGCCAAGCGCAAGTATGGCGCAGATAAAGTGGCGCAGATAGGAACCTTCGGTACCATGATGGCTCGTGGAGCGGTACGCGACGTGGCGCGGGCACTCGGCAAACCCTACGACGTGGGTGATAAAATTTCTAAAATGATACCTCTCGGGGCGCAAGGCTTCCCCATGACCCTCGCACATGCAATGGAGCTTGAGCCCGAGCTTAAAAAACTCTACGGCACAGACACGGAGTCGCGCGAAATAATAGACCTCGCACAAAAGCTCGAGGGCTGTGTGCGGCACGTCTCTGTGCATGCGGCGGGGGTCGTCATCTCCCCCACCCCACTCATCGACTTTGTACCCACGCAATACGACCCGAAAGGGGGCAAGGTCATCACCCAGTACGACATGTACTCGGTCGAAGATGCGGGACTATTGAAGTTCGACTTTCTCGGTATTCGCAACCTCGCTATTTTGGGCGAGGCGGTGCGCCTTGTGAAGCTCCACCACGGCGTAGACGTGAACATCGAAAAGATTCCCTTCGACGACAGGAAAACATTTATGATGCTCGCACGCGGTGAAACTATCGGGCTCTTTCAGTTGAATGGCTCGGGAATGACTAAGGCCTTGATGGAGCTCAAGCCGAGCCGCATTCACGACATCAACGCCATGGTCGCACTCTATCGCCCAGGGCCAATGCAGACCATCGACGAATACGTCGCGCGAAAGCATGGTCGTAGTGAGACGGTGTACTACCACCCAAAGATGAAGAAATTTTTGGACAAAACCTATGGCCTTCTCGTCTACCAAGACGACCTCCTCTACACTGCTATCGAGCTCGCAGGATACGACTGGGGAGAGGTGGACAAATTTCGCAAGGCGGTGGGCAAAAAGATTCCCGCAGAGATGGCGAAGCAGCACAAAATTTTCGTGGATGGCTGCCTCACGCACAGTGGGATAAAGGCTGCGGATGCAGAAAAAATATGGACACTCTTTGAGCCATTCCAAGGATACGGATTCAACAAAGCACACGCAGCATGCTATGGCCGAGTCGCGTACCAGACGGCATACATGAAGGCGACATACCCGAGCGAATATATGACCGCCGTCCTTACCGCAGAAGAGGGCGACACAGAGAAAATCTCGGAAATCATCACCGAATGCAAGCGCATGGCCATCCCCGTGCTCCCCCCCGACATCAACATGAGCCACAATCACTTCACGGTCATCAAGGCAGAGGGCGCGGAGGCGAAGGACCAAATAAGATTCGGGTTGTTTACTATCAAAAATCTCGGCGAGAATATCGCAGGTGCCATCATCGCCGAACGTGAGGCAAATGGCCCCTATCTTTCCTTTAGTGAATTTCTCGAACGAGTTACACACAAGGACCTCAACAAAAAGTCGCTCGAGTCGCTCATACGCGCAGGCGCCTTCGACACCCTTGGGGAGGAGCGCGGGGCCCTACTGCACAACATCGACGACGCACTCGAGTACCACAAAGAACATGCGAAGCAGCTTGCAAGCAACCAAGTCTCCCTTTTCTCCGTCGCGACAGACGGCAAGGCGCTCCCTCGGCTGCGCCTGCGCCCCGCACCGGAGATCCTCATCGACCAAAAGCTCGCGTGGGAAAAAGAGCTCCTCGGCCTCTACATCTCTGGGCATCCACTCGACAAGCATCGTGAAAAAATCGAAAAAGGTGGGAGTAATATAAAAAAAATAAACGAGGATACGCGCGACGGGATGGGCATCATCGTGGCAGGTATCATTGAGGAGCACAAAGTGGTCATCACCAAGAAAAACGAACACATGGCATTCCTGCGTATTGCCGACTTCACCGGATCTATTGAAGTTGTCGTCTTCCCTCGCACGATGGCCGAGTGTAAGGACTTGCTCGGCCCAGACAAGTGCATCGCCATCAAGGGGCGCTTCAGCCGCCGCAATGACGCGCCATCGCTCATCGCAGAGAAAATAAAATCATTGTAGCTAGAGAGAAAGCGAACATAAAAAAACCACCCGTGGGTGGTTTGTGCTTGTGATACAGCAGCAGATTCAGTCTTGCGAGTGCAGTATTTTTTCCTCCGCATGCTTCTGGTCGATGAAGTGATAGGCCACTCCGTACATTGTTTCGACGGGGCGAAATGGCTGCATGTTGTGCACCCGCCAAATGGCGCCTTTTCCAATAATGAAGAATGCACAGGCGGCGATGTAGCCGAGTCTAGGGGCGTCTTCGCTGCGTGCCCCTCGTGAGGTGTCGGGGACGAGATCCCGAAGGAATCGATAGTACGAATCCCCCTCGTGGAGTACGATGAAGAGCTCATTTGATTTCAATACATTCGCTATGCCCCGCATCTCCTCGGCGTCGAGGTCGCCCCATCCCACCCACTCCCCACGCTGGTTGTACCAGCCGGAGCCACGTGTGCCACCGACCCTCACCCCTTCATGGCGACGCTGTCCGTCAGAGAGTCCAACGCAGGTCTTGATCAGCTGAGTACGTTCTTCATTTTTGGTCATCACTATTTCCGTTCTTTCTTTGGTTGGGGAACTTTTGCTTAACACACACTAATATATTTCCCAAAAAAGTCAAGGACTCCCCAAAACATGCTCATAAAAATCGAAAATTTCATTTTAAAAAACCCACACGAATGTGTGGGTTTCGACTACTTTGTAACGAGAGAAACGTCCTCGAGGACAAATCCGCTTTGCTGCAGTTTCCACAGCTTCGCATACAAACCATCTTGGAAAATGAGCTCCTGATGTGACCCGTCTTCAGCTACTTTTCCCTCATCGAGCACGATGATGCGCTGCATATTACGAATTGTCGAGAGGCGGTGCGCAATGATGAGCGTCGTTCTATTGTGCATGAGTGCGTGGAGGGCCTTCTGTACATACGTCTCCGAGAGCGAATCGAGACTCGAGGTTGCCTCGTCGAGCACGAGTATTGGTGCGTCACGAAGAAATGCTCGCGCGATAGCAACACGCTGGCGCTCGCCACCAGAAAGTTTCACTCCGCGCTCACCCACTAACGTGTCGTACCCTTGTGGAAGTGACGCGATGAAGTCGTCGCAATATGCAAGCCTAGCTGCGCTCACCACCTCCTCGTCGGTCGCCGACTGTCTGCCGTAACGAATATTTTCACGGAGAGAGCGATGGAACAGCACGGGGTCTTGTGGAACAATACTCACCGCACTGCGCAACGACGTCAATGTGGCGTCACGTACGTCCACGTCGTCGATTGAGACGCTGCCCTCACCGACATCATAAAGCCTCAATAGCAGCTTCGTCAGCGTCGACTTGCCCGCACCCGACGGCCCGACAAGTGCAACGCGTTCACCCGCGCCAATTGCGAGCGACACATTGCAAAGTGCAGTCTTCTCTTGGTACGTGAAAGTGACCGAACGAAACTCAATCTTTCCCTTCACACAGAGCAGTGGCACCGCATCTTGCTTCTCAGTGATCTCATGCGGTGTGACCATGATTTCGGCAGGCTCTTTTGACTCAGCGAGACTTTCGTATATATCACGGACCACTTGGCTAAATGGCCACAGTTGCCCGCTCAGGCGAAACATGTACACCTGCACAAGCATGAACATACTGAGCGGAAAATCACCCTTGAGCCAAAGCCCTACACCAATGAAAAATGTGAGGAACTCTAAAACGATGATAGCAGTATGCTGCGTCGCACCAAAAAGTATTCCCAGTCTCCACGTGAATGCGGCGACGGCGAAATGCTCTTTCACCACTTCTGCGTGACGCGTTTTTTCAAACTCATGACTTCCATGTGTTTCCACTGCCGGCTGGTTAGTCAAAATGTCTGCAGTGACCGCTGTGACTCGCGAGTCGAGCGCTGAGCGTTCGATGTCATAGCGCAACTTCCATCGCGCAAAGATATATCCTGCAGCGAGGAGCAGGACTACCCAGCACATTATGGCGTATGCCAATATGCGACTCTCGCGCCAAAGCACAAACACCACGCCCACCACGGTGACCGTCGCAGGGAGTATGTGAAACACTATACTGTCTGCTATGCGGTCGTATGCACGTACGATGCGCGTCATTTTTTGCACGAGCGCACCAGTGAAGCTCCCCGCAAAGAACGCATGGGAGTGATGGATCAAGTGATTGAATGCACGAATGCGTAAGTCGACCATCACACCTCTTGCGAGGCGACTGAGTGCCAAGTGTGCCAAACGCTCACAAAGCATTTGAAACAAGTTGAGCACGAGAATTATTGTGATGGCACTGAAGAGTAGCTCCCCCGCCATAGCCGCTGAGGCTCCTTGCGCAGTAACGTTGAAAAAATCCTTGTAGTACGTTGGGACGACGATGGCAATGACACTGCCGAGCACCGAGAGTGCAGTGATAGCCACAACTGTCCACGGAAACATACGCACTGATTCAGCGAAAATACCGAATATCATCCGCGCCTTCAAGCTGCTTGCAACTTTCATACCCACCTCCTGTGTATCAAAGAACGAAAAAGAACAATTTACACTGAACGATCGAGTGCTACTTTTTATTGCATTGTTTTGGCAATAAAAAACCCTCGCTTCTGTTCAGGCGAGGGTTTTCTCGTGTCGATGAGTCTGATCAACAAAAGAAATACCTCGTCCAAGCAGAATCGCATCCGCGCACAACAAAGTGCGCCTGTGGGAGCGTCGCGATATGCATAATTTGGTATTGCTGTTTCATGAAGATAACTCTACACGACAAAAACACTTTGTCAACAGGGTCCTACGCTTCAATCGCACACGAGTTTTTGCCGAGTATGCGGAACACCGCACACCACGAGGCAGATGCTTCAAAGAAACAAAAGCCTGCAGCAACAAATAAGATGGGATTCCACGTCGTCAAGACTGCGCCGATCACAAGGAGGAGGCCGATGGATGCACGCACAATGCGACCAAGCGTGCCTATATTTCTCTTCTCCCGCACCTCTGTACTTTCCTCCTTATGAAAACTCAGCCGTGGGAGACGCCGCCGCGCATACATGGCGAGTAGCACACCGAAGAGAAGCAGGGCACATGCATACCCCACCATAAGTGGACTTGCCAATAACCAAAGGGGGGAAACTCCAAAAAAATCTTTCTTGAGGTGTGGAAGAAGTGCGATTGTTGAAATTTGTTCACGGAATGAAAACTTATTTTTTCCCCCGATTTCAAGTGCGTAGCGGCCCACATTGCCACCACTCGTCACCATGATCCGATACGCGCCTGCGGGGAGCTCTTGGCGCAAGTGTGGGCCACGCAAATACCCATCTCCACCCACAGGTTCGTCGTATGCCTGCCACGGGGCATTCCCCGCCTCCAAAATACTCGCTACGGTGCCATTTGATTCGTTGAC
>JAYUQK010000007.1:0-5919 GCA_043756785.1 Candidatus Lloydbacteria bacterium
CGTGAATATTTGGTGGAATTATCTGTGGTTCATCAACCACCTCTTCGCTGTTCCTGATGTACTACGGAGTTGGCTCGCTCCATTCAAGAGACTTCAAGAAAATAAGGTGAGTTTCCTGAAAAGCCCACAAGATTTTTTGGGGAACATGCTCGTGAACATCATCATGCGTATCGTGGGGGCGATTATTCGAACGGCGATTCTTGCAATGGCTCTTGTGGGGTTTTCCGTCGTGTTTTTTCTTGGTCTACTTTTCTTTTTGATTTGGACCGTACTACCCATTTTAATACTCCATTTTCTCCTTACTAGTATTAAAGTGTTTTTCCTCTGATATGTTTGGTTTCGACACAGGATTTTTTCGGGACCCATCCTACCGCTTTCATAAGGCGATTGTGCTCGAGCACCTCTGGTCGCAAAAAAATCGCGGCTGGTTTTCTCTATTTTCTGCACTCGTAGTCACCCTGTATCTTGGTGTGATGCTCGCTCCAATCGTGCAGAACAAACTTGCCACCGGAGTCCCCCTGCCGTCTATGTATCAAGGTGCACTCGGTGACGAAGTGGTCATTCAAGAAGCGGATGATATGCGCGTACCAGATGCCGCCACGTTACCCAACCTCATTCCTTTTTTTGGTGGAATAAAAATTCCCCTCGACACAGCGAGCCCTGTCGGTGGCGCCATCTTCTTGCTCGCACTTTCTACATGGCTCACACTGCAAATGCTCAAGTACTACCAGCGTTCGTATTACTATCACGTCGAGGCGCTACTTGAGCGAGGGGACACGGGGATACAAAGCGCGTACACGACCCCCAACTACGAAGTGTGTGACATCTATTACCAAGTGCAGTACGGGGATTTACTGAAGAGTTATGTGACTTCCACATATGGAAGAGTACTCTTGCATCGCTTGGGAATAGACAACAAGACGGTGGACGAGTATCTCAGCCGACGTAGCGCGGTGGTGAATTATGGGGAGCGGGAGCGTGAGTTGCGCGAGGTGTTTACACTACTCGACCTCTCACACGTGCTCGTCGAGACTGATCCCGATTTTTATCAATTTCTGTTTGCGCTCGGCGTACGCGAGCGCGAGCTCACCGGCGCCGCCGAGTGGATAGAGCGACAAATAAAAAAGAAAAAACAACGCGAACGATATTGGGGGCGCGTTGCTTTGGGGCAGGCGCCCTCCTTTGGGGCAGAATTTGCGTATGGTGCTGCATATGCGCTCAGCAGATTTGGCCACGACCTCTCCAAGCAGGCGGTGGGGGGTGCGTCAAACTTCCGTTTTTTGTATGGTAACGAGCAAATCAAACAGCTCGAAATAGTGCTCTCGCGCGCCAAAGAAGCGAATGCAATATTGGTCGGAGAGGACGGCTCTGGGAAAATGGATGTCATCCTCGACTTCGCCCGTGACATCATGAACGGCTACACCAATCCTGCGCTCGCTCACAAGCGCGTCATGGCATTCGACGCAAAGGCATTTGTTTCGACGATGCACAGCAAGCAAGAGCTCGAAACGGGGTTAATAAAAATCATGAATGACACGGTGAAGGCGGGCAATATCATCCTTGTGATCGACGACCTCCCAGGGTTTATCCAAGGTGCGCTCGCCCTCGATGCAGACGTCATGGGGGCGCTCGACCCTTATCTTCGGGGCTCGGCGCTACAAGTAATAGCCACCGCAGACAACTCTCGCTTCCATCAACTTATCGAACCCAATCAGGGCATCATGCAGCGCTTTGAAAAAGTAATGCTCACTGAGCCCGCAGAGGCATCGCTTGTGCGCATTATCGAAGAGGTCGCTGAAGGAGCAGAGCGCAAAAATCCTATTTTCTTCACTTACCCCGCCATTCTCGAGATTGTCCGCAGCGCTCAAAATTATTTCTCAGATGGTATTATGCCCGATAAGGCGATCGACCTGCTCGTGGAGCTCACGCCGAGCATGCTCGCGCGCGGTGGGCATTTGGTCAAAAAAATGGATGTGCTTGAGTTTGTGAAAGAAAAAACCAACATTCCCGTCGGGGCCATCAGCGACGACGAACGCGAGCGGCTACTACATCTCGAGCAGCTTATGAAAAAACTTGTTGTGGGACAGGAGGAGGCACTGACGGTAATAGCCAATGCCATGCGCCGCTCTCGCGCAGGCGTGCGCAGTATGAGTCGCCCCATTGGCGCGTTCCTTTTCTTGGGTCCCACGGGAGTGGGGAAGACAGAGACCGCGAAGGCACTCGCGACAGTTTTTTTTGGTGACGAAGGCGCCATGTCGCGCATCGACATGAGTGAATATCAGGGTGAGGACGGGCTCAGTCGCATGATAGGCACAATGGACGGGGTTTTGGGGACACTCCCCACCCTCCTCAAAGAACACCCTTATGGAGTGGTACTCCTCGACGAGTTTGAAAAGACGAATCCGAAAGTACTCGACCTCTTCCTTCAGGTGCTCGACGAGGGAATATTCCATGATGCGCAGGGTAAAAAGGTGAATGCGCGCAATGCGATATTTATCGCCACCTCAAATGCTGGAGCTCCCCAGATCCGTGAAGCGGTGAAAATGGGCACCGACCTTGAGTCCGTAAAGAAGTCTATTATTGATGAAGTGATCTCAGTAGGGAAGCTCAAGCCTGAACTCTTTAATCGTTTCGACGGCATTATTCTCTTTCATCCGCTGACACATGACGACTACCTCTCCATCGCACAGCTCATGCTTAAGAAATTGCAAAAACGACTACGCGAGAGGAGTATCGACCTCGTCATTAATGACGTCCTTATTGAAGCGGTGATGCACTCGGGTATCGACCCACAAATGGGTGCCCGCCCAATGACCCGTGCGATACAGGACGTCGTAGAGCAGAAAGTCGCAGAGAAAATCATCTCCGGCGCAGCCTCCCCCGGATCAAAAATAGAATTCACACGCAGCGACTTCCCCGAGCTGACAAATTAAAATTGTGATAGATTGCGGGCTATGTTAAATAATTTTTGGACGAAACTCCCTAAACCATTTTTTGTACTTGCACCAATGGCCGACGTCACTGACGCCGCGTTTCGCCGTATCATCACGAAGTATGCCAAGCCCGACGTGCTGTGGACGGAGTTTGTCGCAGTCGATGGACTGCTCTCTTTGGGGCGCGACGTGCTCTTGCGCGATTTTATGTACACCGAAGCCGAGCGCCCCATTGTGGCACAGATATTTGGCAGCAAGCCTGATAATTTTTTTAAAGTCGCACAAATGATAGCCGAGCTTGGCTTCGACGGCATCGATATCAACATGGGTTGCCCTGACAGAAATGTAGAGAAGCAGGGAGGCGGTGCGTCACTCATCAGGCACCCCAAACTTGCACAGGAAATTATTCTGGCGACAAAAGCGGGTGCACCCACGCTCCCCGTCTCGGTGAAGACGCGCGTGGGGTACAACCAGGTTGAGCTTGATACGTGGCTCCCCGCGCTGCTTGAAGCAAACATTGCCGCCCTCACCGTGCATGCGCGCACCAGAAAGGAGATGTCCGATGTGCCCGCCCGCTGGAGCCACGTGGCAGAGGCGGTGTTGCTGCGCAATTCCCTTGCACCAGAAACGCTCATCATCGGCAATGGTGACGTGAAGGACTTGGGCGAAGCAAGGCAAAAGGTGGAAGATACCGGAGCAGATGGCGTCATGCTTGGTCGCGCTATCTTCGGCAACCCATGGCTTTTTGCGAAAGATCAAAAAATGTCAAGACTCAGCCTTGACATGAGTGTCTCCTCGGAAATTTTGATTCGAGAGAAGTTGCAAGTGATGGTGGAGCACACGAAACTCTTTATGGAGCTTCTTGGTGACGTGAAAAATTTTGCTATCATGAAAAAACACTACAAAGCGTATGTGAATGGATTTGACGGCGCAAAAGAGCTCCGCATCGCACTCATGGAGACCAACAGTGTAGAAGAAGTAGAAAGCATCGTTACGAGGTGGCTGCTCGCGCACCACGCTTGACCATGATGGGTCATGTGCTATACAGAGCAAAGACAGACTTGAGGATACCCAATGAAAATTTTTGATGCGTTGACCTACGACTTCGTCTCGATGCTCGAGGGGTATGGGATAATCAGAAATATGAAGTTCTGGAGCGCAATGCTCTCTATTCTTTGCACGCTGCACTTCATTATGGCGGTACTCGTGCTCCTTTTTTTGCCCCTTTTTCCGAGTGATATGCACTTATCGCAGGTATTTCTTGCAGTGCTATTTGCGTGTATCGGGTTCACTTGGTTTAGGGTGAGCAAGGAGTGTTCCCGCCGGATAAGGCATGAAGAGTAGCCCGATAGTCCCCGCCGCATGTGGGGATTTTTGTTGGGGTAATGACTATTTTCTGCTTCTATAGTAGAGTATCGACAACTAATCGATAAACGGACTATTTGACCATGCAAACGAAAGTACACCACAAAGAAGAAAAGGCTACCGTAGCGGCCTCGGGCACCATCAAGCAGATCATTGGTGCGGTCGTCGACGTACAGTTTGCGGGCGAGGTCCCACTCGTCTACACGGCGCTCGTTGTTTCGGGTGGAGAAAAAAATGTGGTA
This sequence comes from Candidatus Lloydbacteria bacterium, assembly GCA_043756785.1. Lineage (GTDB taxonomy): Bacteria > Patescibacteriota > Minisyncoccia > Phycocordibacterales > UBA6899 > MHLP01. Next base: position 4,541 of record JAYUQK010000007.1, read on the forward strand.
CTTGAAGTTGCTTCGCACTTAGGGGGCAACCAAGTGCGCACGATTTCCATGGAGTCTACCGACGGATTGCGTCGTGGGGATGCGGTCACCTCGACGGGAAAGCCCATGCAGGCTCCTGTTGGTGTCCCCGTGCTTGGGCGTATTTGGAATGTGCTCGGCGAGGTTATCGACAACGAGGAAGCCCCAAAGGGTCTTTCCTACGCACCCATACACCGCGCAGCCCCTTCATTCAAAGAGCAGGCCACCAAGACCGAGATTTTTGAAACAGGCATCAAGGCTATCGACCTCATGACCCCGTTCATCAAGGGTGGGAAGGTCGGACTCTTTGGTGGTGCTGGAGTGGGGAAGACCGTGCTCATTCAAGAGCTCATCAGAAACATTGCCACAGAGCATGGAGGCTACTCCGTCTTTGCGGGTATAGGCGAGCGCACGCGCGAGGGAAATGACCTTTACCACGAAATGAAAGAGTCTGGCGTGCTCGCAAAGACCGCACTGTGCTTTGGTCAGATGAACGAAGTGCCGGGGGCGCGCGCTCGCGTGGGGCTCGTGGGCCTCACCATGGCAGAGCATTTCCGAGACGTGATGAAGAAAGACGTGCTGCTTTTCATGGACAATATTTTCCGCTTTACGCAGGCGGGCTCCGAGGTGTCAGCCCTCCTCGGTCGCGTCCCTTCTGCCGTGGGATACCAGCCGACTTTAGCCGAGGAGATGGGTAAGCTTCAGGAGCGCATCACCTCTACCGCTGATGGCTCCATCACCTCAGTGCAGGCAGTCTACGTACCCGCCGACGACCTCACCGACCCTGCACCGGCGACCACCTTCGCTCACCTCGATGCCACGGTAGTGCTTTCCCGACCACTCGCCTCCCTCGGTATTTATCCCGCCATTGACCCTCTCGAGTCTTCTTCGCAGGCACTTGACCCAGTGGTCGTTGGCCGCGAGCATTACGAGGTCGCCACCAAGACAAAGCTCGTACTACAGCGTTACAAAGATTTGCAAGACATCATCGCCATTCTCGGCATAGAAGAGCTCTCTGATGAGGACAAGATGCTCGTATATCGTGCTCGCAAAATACAAAAATTCCTTTCCCAGCCATTCTTCGTGGGTGAAGCATTTACGGGCACCCCTGGCAAATATGTGCCCCTCGCAGAGACGGTGCGTTCAGTCAAAGAAATCCTTGAAGGAAAGCATGATGCAAAAGAGGAGCAGGCTTTCTACATGAAAGGCACCATCGACGAAGTGAGCTAGGAAAGCGGTCTTACCCGACCTTCTTTTTGAGCGCAGTACTTCGTTATCGTCTGCGGTGGTCGTGAGGTAGTATAGCTCATACAGCCGTCACGACACTCCTCGACTCCGCCTCGCACTGCATCTCAAAAATA
>JAYUQK010000008.1:0-2209 GCA_043756785.1 Candidatus Lloydbacteria bacterium
CGAATGTGCCCCGAAATAGACGCTCTGCGAGCGCTACCTATATGGCCAGATTTTCTCGAGCTTTTTGATGCGGCGTACATGGCGCTCATCTTCACTGAATGGGACCTCGAGCCAAAGCTTCACCGCTGCCTTTGCTTCGGCGAGCGTCATGAACCTTGCGCCGAGTGAGAGCATGTTGGCGTTGTTGTGGTCGCGAGAAAGCTTGATGATGTCGAGGCTCCCACCGTAGTATGTCGTGCAGCGCACATTCGGGAAGCGGTTTGCGACCATGGCCTCGCCCTGCCCTGAACCACCGAGTACGATGCCCTTTGAGCCATTCGGGTCGTGCGATACCTCACCCGCTGCAAGCTGAATGAAGTCGGAAAAGTCATCATCGGGGTCGTTTTGATGCGCCCCCATATCTGCCACGGTGTATCCGAGCTCTTTTTCGACGTACGACGCAATCGCCTCCTTCATCTCATACCCCGCATGGTCTGTGGCAATGTATATTTTCATAGAAATAAACGATGTTAATTTATACTTAATGCAGTGAGTGCTTTTTTAATTTCTTGCTCATCAACAGCGAATTGTGGCATGAAGATAACCTTTTCACTGTAATCAATATCATCAAAATACGAAAGGGATTCTCGAAAAATTTTTTCATTCCACTCGCCGCCAAAAATTTTTTTTCCTTTATCTGCTATTTGTGCGAGGGAGTGCTCGGCTTTCGTAATGTAATATATATCCACATAGTCTTTCCACTTCGCTCGTCGCCCCAGCGCGAAGGCTTTCATTGCCGCAAGAGTAAGGAGGTCGGGCATGCGTATCGTCTTCCCCAAACGCGCCTCTGCCTCTATGTTATACGGATAGGTTAGAAAAGTTACCTTTACTCCATTTGCCACAATCGTGTACTCCCCAGCATAATTCACTAATATATTTTCAACCGTGGCATGGGGAGCGATTTTCCTCTTTATCGCACTGTTGGTAAAGTCGTCATGTGAAAAAAGGTCGAAGTCGACCGATTGTCTATGCCCGAGATGGAGTGCAATCGCAGTACCACCAACCAAAGCAAAGTCTTTGGAAAATTCCGCGAGGAGCGGAAGCAGTGCGACTTGAGTTTTTGAGAGTATCTCATTATGCATGTGCATGTTTCTTGAAATACAGGGAAAAGTAGTGGCTTGTGCGCGGGCGAAAATTATTTCTGCGTTGTCCTGCTTTTTTTGTAAAAATCGCCGCAGCTTCGTTCAGTCCCACGATACGAAGAACCTCTTGCACATCCTCCCAGTCCCCATAATTGAGCACTGCCTCAACCACAGCCTCAGCAGAAAGCTGACTTTTTTTATCAACATACCAAACCAAGTGAGGTCGTTTTTCAATAAATTGTTCAAGCGTAGAAGATTCCATAAAACTCATTATATCACATAAATTCCTATTTTACAATAGAAGCCACCCCTTCAACTCATACCCCGCATGGTCTGTGGCGATGCATATTTTCACTTTTTTATTTTCCCATATATCCAGCCAAATAGAGAGCCGATGGTGAAATATAGTGCGTACTGTTGGGCAAATCCGATAAGGAGTGTCGTTGTTCCACCGAACCACATAGCAGAAAAAGCAAAAGGGAAAAGAAGCATGATGATTAGCCAATCAGTAGCTGAACCATCTTTTAGTTCAAACACGAGTACAAGCAGCGTCGCCACCACGGGGACAGTGAGAGCAATCGTCCCACCCTTGAGCCAATATGGCATATTTTTCCAGTTCATATTTTATTTGACGTACTTTGCCACCTCGAGGACGTGCATCACGAGGGTATTGGTGTATCCCATTTCGTTGTCGTACCAAGAGAGCACCTTCACGAGATTGCCGTCGACAACGCGGGTCATGCCGAGGTCGGCTATTGCTCCAAACAATTCGCCCTTGATGTCGGAAGAGACCAGTGGCTCGTCGGTAGCAGTAAATATTCCTGCCCAGCGAGGGTTCTGTGCTGCGTCGCGGAGTATTTGGTTGACTTCCTCGACGCTGGTATTTCTTTTTGCAATGAACGTCGTGTCGGCGATAGAACCCGTGATGACTGGCACGCGAATCGAGATGCCGTCGAACTTGCCCTTAAGCGCTGGTACCGCTTCAGTGACCGCAATCGCCGCACCCGTAGAGGACGGCACCATATTCATCGCGGCCGCTCTCCCCTCGCGCATGTCTTTGCCTGCGGGGCTGTCGACGAGGCGCTGGC
>JAYUQK010000009.1:0-5699 GCA_043756785.1 Candidatus Lloydbacteria bacterium
GAGAAAACCCACACCAAGGTGTGGGGTTTCTCTGGATGCACTAAAGAAAATCTTTAGTTGCGATCGCGCCATTCGCGGCGAGGGCCTCCTTGGCCTCCACCAGCGCCTGCTGGACGATCTTCCTTTGGGCGAGCAATGTTCACCGTGAGCGTACGCCCACCGAACTCTTTGCCGTGCCACATATCAATAGCGGCATTTGCCTCTGCTTCAGTTGCCATCTCGACGAAGCCGAATCCGCGTGAGCGGCCGGTCATCCTGTCGGTAACAATCGAAGACGAAGTCACAGTGCCCGCAGACGCAAATGCGTCTCCGAGCTCCTGATCTGTCGTTGAGTAAGGCAATCCACCAATGTATAGCTTTTGAGCCATAATGTTGTCAGAACTACTTGCATAAAACATCGCGTACGACCTTCTCGACTCGCACGCAATAAATGCAGCAGCTCCCGAGAAACACACGAATACAGTTATTATACACGTTTATAATAAAAACGCAACCCCTAATTTGTGTTGCCGCAGAGCCATATTGTGAAATAGCTAAAGAAGTAACGCAACGGCCGTGGGTGCTCCACTCTGTATTCATAAATAGTTCATAGGCAAAGAAGAAGAGTTATCCTAAATTTTAATGGAGCATAAATGATTCGAATGCGAGGCGTGGGGTGAGGAATGGGATGGGACCCATTGCGCAAGAGCTTGTGAGATATTTTCTTAAATATTCACAAGGTATACAGTCTACGTAGTGGAAGCGACGAGGAAGGCATATCCCCATATGTTGACCGAATCGCAGGGACCCCACAACAATGCAGGCGAGTCATTTATGCTCCATTCTGTATTCATAAATAGTTCACAGGCGAGGCGACGAGACGGGCGTGTGCGCGAGGGCATACTCTCTGTATGTCCTCCGCACCGCCCCTCGAAGTCAACAATGCATATGAATTATTTATGAATACTCAGAACCATTCACGCAGATAGTCGATGAAAGGCTGGGCCGTACCCCTATACCCCTTGGCGATCATCACCGTCTTACGTCGTGTATTTTTTGCCACCTGTTCGGGAATAGAGCCTACGCCGATAGCAAGCGTGATGCGCCCGCGGGCCGCAGGCAAGAGCACTACGTCGAACCCTGAGGACGCTTTCATTATTCCTGATGCAAGATAGTCGGAATAGACGAGCTTCGTTTCGACATGCCCTTCGGGTACTTTTATTTTCAGCTCACGCACACGCTCAAGAAGGAGCTTGTGATAATGCGCGTCATTTTTTCCGCGGACATCCTCAGGGACCACCATCACCACCGTGATGCGTGAATCGAAGGAATGCACCAGCGCGGTAGCCACCTTCCCTGTGAATCGTAAATTGGGATTGCCGTCGACCGCAACAGGGATGAATACTCTCTCCATCTTGCCATCAAGGCCGTTCTTAATAGTGAGGAGGTCGCACTTTGCACGGTGGAGCACCACATCGATTTTGCGCCCGAAAACATATCCCTTTGTATCCACGTCGCCGTCCCAGCTCAGGAGTGCGAGGTCTGCATTTTCTGACTGTATCGTCTCGAGGATGGCTTCGGGAATAGAGCGTGCGGTCACGATACGCGTATCAATGTTCTGTTTTTGGCTCGCCATTTCTTCTTCTATTTCTTCCAGGAGGCGGCGCTCTTGCGAAGAGCGGTATGCATCGTTTGGGTTCTCCCCTACTTTCGTTTCATGAATATAAAGGGCGATCAAGTCCCCTCCCTCTTCTTTGGTCATTGCAGCAGCTATCTGCGTAAAGCGCGTGCGGTCATCTCCTCCCACCACGGGGAGTACCACGCGATACTGGCTCTTGGGATGAAAGCGCATCGAATGCTCGTACACCACCTCGCGCTCCTTCTCCTCGCGGAAGATTCGTTTGGCATAAGCAAAATAATTCACCAGACCGAGCAGTACCCACCCTATGAGAAAATATATCGCCGTAGCGCTCACGTGGAAAAGTGCGATGCCGAGCATGAGGTAGAAGAAGATGGCGACAAACGGAAGGTATGGCTCAAACGGTACGACGTATTTCCATTTTGCTTCGGGCTTTTGCCGACGCAGGGCGACGTACGCATAATTCAAAAGTATAAAAAGCGCAATAAAAAGAATGTCGGCGATTCCTGCGATGTCTTTGAGAGGAAGGAAAAGCGCGATTGAGACGACACACAGGAGCGAGACGACGAGCGCGCGCGCGGGAACGTAGCTCACAGGATTCATGACCCCAAGCGAGGCGAGTACGAGTCTGTCGCGCCCCAAAGAGAAGAGAATGCGTGAAGATGAATATATGGTCGCATTTAATGCAGCGATGTTGGCCAGGAGCCCACCCACAAGAAGGATGAGATAACCAAATGGCATGACCTGTGATGCGCTCACGATGATGGCGCGCTCTGCGAGCGGGCCGAGTATTTGCCACGACGCGACGCCCGCGCCGTCTGTGGTGCCCACGATGACGATGGCGATGAGTACGTAAAATACCGACACAATGGCCCACGATGCAAAAAGTCCAATCTTCAGTACTCGTGCGGGGTTCTCCACCTCCTCCCCTGTCTGTGCTTGTATCTCGGAGCCCTCGAATGCGATGTAGAAGAGTGCGGCAGCTTGTATCACTCCGGCGAGCCCCATGGGCAGAAATGGGGAGAAGTTGAACTCTGCGAGTGCAGGGAAGACCGCGATGTGGTGCATCCCGTACACAATATATGCCGCGAGCACGCCGAGCACCGTGAGCGCCACAATGCCACCAATTTTGCCGGACAGATGCACGCCGCGATAGTTGATGGAGCCAAATACCAAGACCACGAGCACACTGAAGCCCGTCTCCCACATGGCTTCAGTTCCAAAGGGAATAGTGAATGCGAGAAACTCAAACGTGAGCTCATGCATAAAAAACCCAAATGAAACGGCGTACAACGCACACGCGACCGATGAGGCCATCCAAGAGCACCATCCCGAAAGAAATCCGGGGAGGTCTCCGAGTCCGTCCTTCACCCAGTGGTATCCCCCACCCGCTTGCGGGAAAGTCGTGGCGAGGGCGACGTACGCGTTCAAGTTGATGAATGCAATGACGGAGCCGAGAAGCATCGCGAGTATGAGCCCCCCACCCGCGAGCCCCGTGGCACTTCCAAGCAACGTAAATATTCCCCCACCCAAAAGTGCCCCGACCCCAAGGAGTACCACCTCAGGAACGCCCAGTGTGCGCGCAAGTTCGATGTCGTGTGTGTTTTCTTTTTGTGCTGGCATGGCAAAAATCCTACGCTGAAAAAGGGGTACGGACGCTCCCTTGCCCCTTACCTCGTGGGCTTTCCGGCGTACTCGCGGGCCTCTATGGCGATAACACGTTTTTCGAGCCGAGCAAACTCTGCACGATCCACTTTTTGCTTGAGGTCGGTTTTAATTTCTTGAACGTCCTTCTTCACTTCAGTCATGTCGGTCATAAGCTTGCCTATCATTTGTGTGTGGCTGTCGAGGATACGCCCGTGCTCGTCGAGCTTGCGCCCATGCTCATCGAGCTTTACGTTAATGACATCAATTTTTTTATTCAGCCCACCAAACTGCTCGGCAATAGCCGAGGTGCGGTGCTGAAACTCCTCCGCGAGGGCGCTCATGTGGCGATGCGACTCTTTGCCGAATTGGTCTTTCGCGAGGTCAATATAGCGTTTTATATCGTCGCCCCCGTAGCTCTTTTTTGCGATTACTTTTTTGGATGCTTTTTTCGCGATCATGATGAGAGGATATCATAATATGTGCCTATTTGCCAAGCATGCATACGCAAAAGGCGCCCATCCAAAACTGGAATGGCGCCCTCGGCTTCTTCTCATAAATTCCTACTGCTCTTTCACGTCAAAGACAGGGAGGATGCCTCTGCCGTCGATGGTGATGGAGTATGCTGGCTGGCCAGTGAGTGTGCCTATTTGCTGTGGGTAGGTAATGACTGCAGTGGGTCGGAAACGCAGCGTCACGGTGTTTACCGCACCCACCGCGAGGTTAATACCCCCTACCGCACAGGTAGCCACAGAGACGCACGTATACGGAGCGGAGTAGCCGGTGAAGGTAGCATTAGGCAAGTTCACCGAGCCCACATTGGTAATCGTGAAGCTGATATCCTTAACGCGCGTAAACGGCGCTATCGCAGGCACTCCATTGAAGTTTATCGCCGCGGGCACAGAGATGGTCACCGGTGTGCCGTTTCCACTGGCCACAAGCGGTGTGGGTGCGGGCGCGCCGTTAAAGAGTATCGGGGTCGAGACTAGCCCTATTGCGGTGGGGGTAAAGGTGATAGTGACGACGTGTGGGGCCGAGGCAGGAGTGAGGGCAGTATAGGTACATCCGAGTGTGCACACAAAGAGTGCATTGCCCGTCACTGTGCCTGTGAGCTGTGAGGTTGGATCCCCCGTGTTGGTGATGGTGAATGTGCGCGTCCCAGTATTGCCGAGTAGCACCGCACCAAAACTCAGCGTGCTCACTGGTGTCGTCGTAAGCACAGGGGTGGGCGTGACACATCTCGTCGCATTCCAAACCAGTCCCGCGGCACACGTCGCGGTGCCCGTGACGCTCGCCAAGATGCTATTATCACCCAAGCGAAGATCATACACTGCTGTGCCATACGGGATACCGATGCCGTTAGTCCGTGGACCATCACCCCAAAATGACGCATAGGTACCAGAAGGGTGGCCTTGGAAGTCGGTAAGAAGGTAAACCTGCCCCAAACCAATGGAGTCAAAAGAAACGAATGAGCCGCATACGGAAGCATTCAAAGGAATGGTGCATGATGGCGTGCTCGTAAACCATGCGCCATTTGTAATAAACACACAGCTGAAACCATCCCAAGTGCTGCCACCAACGCACGACGCAGTACCCGCGACGGTATCTAAGAGGGTGTAGGGGGGACTACTACTCACAAGATAGTATGTTCCACCACTATACGGAATGGTAATGGGGCTGTAGGTCTGCGGGCCAGGGGGTGTTGATGTATAGATGCCTGTGGGAAAACTAGGACTATCGGTCAGATACACGAAGCCCCCAGTCGATGTCCAAGATACGCTTGTGGTGCAACTACTGTTAAACAAGGGGATGACACACGAGGGTGTGGTAGTGAAGGATCCAGTGGGTGGTGGTGGCATGCACAGTGCACTATCCCAAATGTATCCCACAGCACAGACGGCCGTACCCATGGTGCTGGCGAGCACGAAGCCGTCACTTCGACGAAGTTCGAATATTTGCCCGCCGTAAGGCATCCAGACAGAATAGGCAGGCAGAGTTTGCGGACCCCCTGGTCTCGTTGCTACCAGCACACCACCTTTTATGAGGTTTATTGAGCTGATATTTGTAGACGTCCAAGAAACACTGGGAAAACAACCATTGCTGTAGGGACCGATTATGCATGCGGGCGGTGCATCAAAAGCAGCAGTGTTTGCAGGGTTGAATACCTCGATCGAAGTGGCGGGTCCACAATTATTATTCTCTCTAATTCCTTCGTTGATAAGCCCGAGGTCGGATGCTGAAGACTTGTCGACGCAAAGGCGCACAGAGTAGATTCCTGCGGTCGGGAAAGTGTGCGTAATACTTAAAACTCTATTTGCGCCACCAAGAAGAATGGGGGTGCTCGTCACACCAATATTCGTCACCCCACCAAGCTGGAAGAAATTATTGAATCCTGTCGGTGTTGGCGCATTTGTGCCATTGCCTGGGTTATACACCC
>JAYUQK010000010.1:0-5673 GCA_043756785.1 Candidatus Lloydbacteria bacterium
AGCAGTAGCTACGGTGTGCGAAGCGCCAGAAACAGGAAGCCCGCCAACAACACCTCCGTCAGCAGTGACTTCAGTGAGCATCATTCCTACGGTCTGACCATTCGTACCAGACTCAATGTCTACCTGCACATCGATCACAACGCTGCTCATTGCGGGAACCATGACGATTCCGTTTGAGTCAGAGAAGTTCACGTTGCCGGTCGCAACTGAAGCTGAGTCGGTCAAGCGCTTTGCACCCTGATAGAGGTATACATTGCGGAGTGTCGAGTCAGAAGAAACGCCAGTGCGCTTCATCTTGATCATCGTCACCTTTGCTGCAACACTTGTGCCGTTCGAGATCTTGAAGGAAGCCACCTTTCCGGTTGCTCCTGCGATGATCGTCGATGATACAGGTGAGCTTGAGTCAAGCATGACTGAAACGCCACCAGCAGCAACAGTAGTTCCCGTTGCGCATGATGCACCATTGATTGGGCTGAAGCCAACCATTGATGTACAACCTGCAGGGTATCCTGTCGTGGTTGTTGTCGTGGTCGTGGTCGTCGAGCTTGATGAACTCATTGAGTTCAACGTTGCGCGCGACTTAGGACCAACGTAGCCTGCTGCTGGAGTGATACCAGCTGAAGCCTGCCATGCCATAACGGCTGACTTAGTAAGACCTCCGAAGTATCCCATCGCAACACCTGAAGGCATTGTGAGGTATCCCTTCGAAACGAGGATCTGCTGGAGTGCGACAACGTCGGCACCCTTGGATCCCATCGTCAAGTCAACGCTGAACGTATGTCCAGACATCATTGTTGACGACATTGAGCTGCTTGAGCTTGAGGTCGACTGGAGAGCCGACACCTGTGCAAGCAGTGCATTGATCTGAGCTGTAAGTTCTTCAACGGTAGCTGCTGATGCGACCACGGGGCCCATCATCATGACTGCTGTCGAGAGACCTACGAATCCAGAAATGACTTTCGCCATTTTCGTATTCTTAAATTTCATCATAAATTTCTGCTTGTTAATAACCGCATTATGCGGTGCGAACCTACTAATAACTTCTAGTAAATAATCACGGTAATATTATGCGAGCCACATTTTCTCCTCACTGCCGCAAGGCTGGAGTTAAAAACATTTTTCGCATATTGCGTCGTTCATTGAGGAACGAATAACTAGAGTTGTGCCCCTTGCCCTTGCGAGCCTGAGACCGTAACATCCGCTATTCTGTTTTCAATGAACTATCCTTTTCGCCTTCCTCCATGCATTGCTCTTTATAGTATCACTACTAGGGAGCGCATCGCAGCGGTGCTCTGTACAAACATACAAAGACAGAAACACTCTGCTCTTGAAAGCACAATATAATTATAGTATTTCTCGGGTGTTCGCGCCAAACAAATGACGCGATGATTGTGGATAACAATGTGCATAGCACAGCGTGTATTTGGCCACAATCCACTCAATGATACTCTCGTACGCCATCCCTGACGTACTGGGGCATGATACATGCGCGCCCCATACCAGTCAAACACTTTTCGTGTTGGTTTGTGACTCTTTATATAGAAGAAATGGGGGCTATAGGACATTTAAATTTTCCAAGAAGACATCCCTCAAAGCCGAGGAGTCACCCTTGAAACTCTGCCAGACAACTTTCTCAAGGACTCAACACGGAAAACAGACGAACGAGCTTAGTCTGCCCTAGACCTTGGGCTGCTTACGATAAAAGACACTCGGGTGAGTGTCTTTTATGGGGTGTCTTTGAGAGACAAAAAGTGAGTGGCTTTTTAGTCTGTTTTTATAGAGTAGGTGCTCCAGCGACGCTCTCCTCTTTTGAGGAGGATATTTTCCATGACCATGGCGAGGAGCTCGCGCTGTATCGTCTTCTCGGACACGCCGGAGATGCTCTTTGCTATATCACCCACTGTGACGGCGGGCTTTTGTTTGAGCAGGGCAAGAATGATCTTTCGGCGATCGTCGCGGGAGTCGTCTTGCCGTGGGCGGACCACTATTTCTTTGTCGACGAGGATGGGGCGGGGTGGGTGGGAAAATGGGCGGGGTACGAGCGAGGAGCTCCGTGAAGCATCCGAGGGGTCGCCCCTCAAGGCCGAGGAGACGCCTTTGGTGCTCTCCGTGTCTCTGCCCTCCATGCTTGCGGGAATACTTGGGACGAATGGCTTTGGGGTGGGTGGGGCGTATGCAGGACGAGGCGTGGGTATACTGGGCGCATCTATGCGTGCAGCACCCGAGGAGACACCTCGCAAAGGAGAGGAGTCACCTTTGATGCTCTCCTGTTCTTCTCTCTCTGGTGTGTCTTTTGGAACGTCAAAAAAACGTTCGGAGAGAAGTACTTTGCTATGCTCCTGTGCACGGTACCATTCCGCCTCGACACCCTCCTTGAGGGCGGCATACTCGCGCTTCAGCACACTCGCATTCATCTCCGTCATCATGTGCGACGACGCGGCAATATCGAGAAACGACATAATGCGCTCGATCTTTTTTATCACCAGGCGCAGCGTGCTTATCTTTTCGCTTTGGGAGGATGTCGTTACGACGGAGATTTCAGAAAGGACGTCAATGCTTGCCTCACGAGCTTTCCACTTTAGTGGCTCCATGTCCCTCAGTATGTCTGTGACGAGATAGAGTGCCGTTGTAAGCTTTTCTGCCTTTCGGACAATGTAAGCATAGCCCTGTGGCTGGGTACTTTTCTGTTGTCCTTGCTGAATGTCTTTTTGTGGTTCCATGTTGTGTCTTTAAACTGTCCTTAAACAGTATCACATAGTATAATAAAAGTCAAATGCTTGTTTTTTGCGTGTCTTTGAGACGGCTGTCTCTGACTTCTTGGTGTCCATAATACTCATGGGCGCATTTGTGGCAAGTATGTCTTATAGAAGGAGTTGATGGGTGGGAGTTCAGCCTGTGGATAAATGAGCGCTCGATGCTTCTCTTTCTAAAAAGCACAGCATCAATTTTTTCCTGCGAAAAATTGTGCTTCTGCTCGGCTGGACAGGCTTCGCGGGGCGAAGGCCAAGCCCTGTCCAATATGCCTCCGCAAGGCTTTTCAAAAAGAGAAGTCTCTCGCTTGTAAAAATGGCGGAGAATGCAGCCTCGCGGGGCGAAGAGGCGTGCTTCATCTCTGTGTGAGAATTCGCCGAGAGGTGATAAAATCAAAGCAAATTAAATTCAGCTATGGCAAAAAAACGAAAAAAACGAGGGGGAGAAAATATTGATAACAAAAGCGAGAGGCGGGGGGGGCGGAAAGAAAAAGATGGAAAAGAAAAAATAGGACTTTGGGGGGGGCTGCGGGACGAGACGCGCAACTCTATCGTAGGTATTTTGTTCTTCATCGTCGCAATCATACTCATCATCGCCGCCACGGGGAGCGGTGGGTACCTTGGCGGGAAAACATACGGGGGGGTGCACTATTTATTTGGACTGGGTTACTACGTACTTCCCATCCTGTTTACTATTCTCGGAGTGAATTTTTTCCGCGCAGGCGGACACAACTTTGCTACACCAGCACTGTTCGCAGGACCGTTCTTTCTCATCTCGGCACTCGGCCTACTCGCGCTCGCGACGAAGGGCGCGGGAGTGCTCGGGCTCGGAGGCTTTGCGGGGTACTACATCATGATGCCGCTCGTGTCGCTCCTCGCCCCCATGCTCACGGCCATCATCCTCTCTGCGATATTTGTGATCGCAATACTGATACTCTTTGACACGCCGCTGCACCTTGGATTTTTGTTTTCGCTTTTTTCGTTTCTCAAGCCAACGAAGCGTGACGAGCTCTCGGATGAGGAGGCTGACCTCGAGGAGGAGGTGGAAGACGAAGTAGAAACATTCTCGCTGCGTGACGATGCGCCCGTCGCAGACGCGGAGGAGGTCGTGACGAAAGAGGAGGAGGTGGAGAAGAAGCCCTCACTCCTCGCCGCGATAGTACGGCCTGCGAAAAAGTCGGCTGCAGATGCGGTGCCGTTTCGATTTAACTCGACACTCCACTCGACATACATCCCTCCCCCACTCTCTTTGCTCGCCCACGATAAAGGCAAGCCTGGGTTCGGAGACATCAAGGCGAATGCCAATATCATCAAACGTTCGTTTCAGAACTTTGGTATTCACGTAGAAATGGATGAAGTCTCTGTGGGGCCATCCATCACCCGCTACGCACTGAAGCCCGCAGAAGGTGTCCGCCTCTCGAAGATAACGACACTACAGCACGACCTCGAGCTCGCACTCGCGGCGGCGCCCATCCGCATCGAGGCCCCTATCCCCGGCAAGTCGCTCGTGGGAATAGAGATGCCCAACACAACGAAGTCGACGGTGGGCCTCGGCACCTTGCTCGCCGATGCGGAGTGGGCAGCAAACCCAAACCCGCTCTATGTCCCCTTGGGCAAAGGCATCTCCGGCGTGGCGCAATTCATGAACATCGCCAAAATGCCACATGCACTCGTGGCGGGGGCAACAGGCTCGGGAAAGTCGGTGACTATCCACACCATCATCACCTCTCTATTATATAGAAACTCTCCAGAGCAGCTGCGCTTTATCATGGTGGACCCCAAGCGCGTCGAGCTTACTCTATATAATGGCATCCCCCACCTACTGACGCCGGTCGTGACTGAGGCAAAGAAGGCGATACTCACGCTCAAGTGGGCGACGAAAGAGATGGATAGGCGCTATGACGTGCTCCAAGAAATGAAGGTGCGGGACATTGGCTCGTACCATAAGACTATTTTGCAGCCCGCGCTCGAGAAGTATGAGAAAAAGAAGGCGGACGGTGCAATCCCCGAGGGTGAAGAGCCTGAACTGCCGGAGCTCATGCCGTATATCGTCGTCATCATCGACGAGCTCGCCGACCTGATGAGCGCGTACCCACGGGAACTCGAGTCGGCTATTGTACGCTTGGCACAAATGAGTCGTGCTGTTGGCATCCACCTCATCATCGCGACACAGCGCCCCTCGGTGAACGTAATAACTGGGCTCATCAAGGCGAATATTCCGGCGCGTATCGCGCTGCAAGTAGCGTCCCAGATAGACTCACGCACTATTTTGGATACTTCGGGGGCAGAGAACCTGCTCGGCGCGGGCGACATGCTCTACCTTTCTTCGGAGATGCCGAAGCCTATACGCCTGCAGTCAGCATTTATTTCTGAGGGGGAGGTAAAAAGCGTAGTGAAATTCCTCAAAGACCACTACGACGGAACGCTGGGAGACGAGATAAATGTGTCGGGCGGAGAAAATCGCAATGCATTCTTTGGGGGGATTCCTGACGACGCCATCTCGGGAGAGAGTGAGGACGGAGAAGAGGACGACAAATACGAGGAGGCTAAGGCGCTAGTAATGAAAGATGGGAAGGCATCGACTTCATATCTGCAGCGTCGACTGGGGCTCGGCTACGCTCGGGCAGCACGCATTATGGATATCCTTGAAGAAAAGGGCGTGATTGGTGCTGGGGAGGGGGCAAAGCCACGGACGGTGCTGCAGCGGGATGATAAAAGTGAGGGATTTGGGCGAGAGGACGAATAAACCTAAACTACAAATTCTCTCTTGGCAGCACTTTTTGCGAAACACGGATAATTTTTTGCTAAAAATTTACTCTGCTCGGCTCGCCAGCCTGTGCAAGTTTGGCATAATATACAAAAATCGTGGCTCAATTTGACCCTTCCGTCTTGTTGTTAAGCCACAAAACTGTTAGAAATTAGC
>JAYUQK010000011.1:0-2195 GCA_043756785.1 Candidatus Lloydbacteria bacterium
ACAACCAAGACCCGCCTCAAGCTCAGGAATAATATATTTTAACACGCCCGTGCGATTGAGGAGGACGACCCCCTCCATGGGGCGCTCACTCATAATTATTTTTGAAAACTCGTCACGAATGCGCTCCCCCGCAATGTGCTCGAGCCTCCCCGCGTACGCAACGACCGCATTTAGGGTTTCCATCTCTATGGCAAATCCAAGCTCTGCGCCAAAACGCACTGCGCGCAAAATTCGCAGTGCATCTTCGTGAAAGCGGTCCTCGGGTTTGCCTACGGTTTTGATTATGTGGCGCGCGATGTCTGCCTCTCCACCGTAGGGGTCAATGATTATTTTTTTTGACACGTCGTAGGCAATGGCATTCATGGTGAAGTCGCGACGCAGCAAGTCGTCCTCGAGCTTTCCTGAAAATGAAACCTCGTCAGGATGGCGAAAGTTTGAGTATGTAGTTTCTTTACGATATGGCGTCACTTCGACGACGCGCATGCTTCCGGGCTCGACGTCACCCTCTGCGATGTTTTCGTTTACTACTCCGACGGTGCCATACTCGTTTTCGTAAAATGTTTTTGGGAAAAGCGCGATGATTTCATCGGGCTTTGCATTCGTCGTCACGTCCCAGTCTTTCGGCGCGACACCACGGTAGAGGTCGCGCACGCATCCACCCACGAGATACGCCTCAAAGCCCGCCCCTTCGAGCGTGCTGGTGACAGACGATATTTCGGGTGGGATGGAGAATGGTTTTTGCATGTCTCTATTATATAGGATTTCTCTTTACTACAGATTGCGTACACCCATGGTCACAAATTTGTAATTCTTCGTATTGACCGCGCGCAAACAAGGTCACCGCATGCGTGCGTGGTCACAGATAATTTTTCGTCGCCACTCAAAATTTCTGCCGACCGCGCCCCATTGCTTCATTTTGTTTGATTTACACTTGTGGTCACGAGTTTCTAAATCTTTTACCTCACTTCGTGAGATAAAAGCCTAAGAACTTTCGACCCCACCTCGCGGTCTCCCAAAAGCATTGAAGAAGGCTTTTGGGAGACATCGCTGTGGTTAGCACCTTCGCAGGAAATACCCAACTGTGGGTATTTCCTGTCTCGGTGCTCCCGGCAGGATTCGAACCTACAATAACTGCTTCGAAGGCAGTCGTGATATCCATTTCACTACGAGAGCGATATTTTTATGACAAATCACTTGAGGAGTGTTTGGCACAATACACTGTATAGTGTTGTATTGCCTCAGTCAATTCTTTTTGGAGCAGAAGGTGGCGAATAAAAAGTTTGTTGTACTCGTGGTGGAAGATGAACCAGTCGCCCAAGAGGTGGCAAAAGCGCTACTCTCCCCCCACGCCGAGGTACTCGTCGCGATGTGCCTTAGGGATGCGCTGCTCTATATTGAGGATCGCAAGGATATTAACATTGTTATCCTCGACTGGTACGTCCCTATGTTTCGCAATGAGCCAGCGCGAGGTGGCGACACAACCGCCTTCCTCATTTTCCCGATTATCGAGAGTCTCCCAGAGGCTAAGATGTACTCGGCCTCGAGTGATGATGAGGCCAATCGAGGACTTGAGGAAATGGGTTGTATCTATGCCAACAAGCAGACGGCACCGCAAATGGCCATTGAGTACATCCTCAGCCTGCAAAATAGCTAGAATTCAAGCCAAAAATCCCCCACTGGGGACTTTTTTGTGCGGGTAGGGTGAGGCTTGGAGCGGGAATCCATTCTGATGGGACCAAGCCGCAAGACCTTTTGAGGTATTTTCTGAAATATCCAAAAGGTGTACAGCTCCTGTAGGGAGAATCGAAGCTTACAGCTTCAGTACTCCTTTGCGATTTACTCAGAATAAGAATTCTTCGTAAATAACGCAAAGCCCTTCGATTCCCCCGCGGAAGTGCTGCAGAGCACTTCCTTACCGCGCATCGGTAGCAAAAACACCAGCAGGAGCTGGTGTTTTTGACCGAGTGCGGGTAGGGAGAATCGACCGCTACTCGGTCAGTGCCCATTTTCCGTCTTCTCAGATTAAGAAATCTTCGAAAACATGGAAAAAGGCTTCGATTCTCCCTCGCAAGTTTCACTTGCTACTCCGTCCCGTAAAATAGAAAAAACGCCCCAGAAGGCGATTTTTCTATTAACGGTGCGGGTAGGGAGAATCGAACTCCCGTCTCATCCTTGGCAAGGACGTATTCTACCAC
>JAYUQK010000012.1:0-5662 GCA_043756785.1 Candidatus Lloydbacteria bacterium
AGGCGTATTGGCCGAGAGCTATATACATGAAGTTACTGAGTCTATCAACGACGACATGAACACCGCGAGCACCATTGCGCTTGTCTGGAAACTGGTAAAAGATGCGGGTGTTCCTGACGCAGACAAATACGCAACACTCATGAAGATCGACGAAGTACTCGGTTTAGGACTCTCGAGTTTCCATGCTGAAGAGTCGCAAGAATCAATCCCCGAAGCAGTAAAAAAACTTGCTGAAGAGCGCAGTCACGCGCGGGCGCAAAAAGACTTCGTCACCTCAGACCACCTTCGGGAGGAAATAAAAAAACATGGCTACGACGTGAAAGACAATCCCGAAGGTCAGCATCTTGAAGAGAAATAAAGCCACCCGAGGGGTGGCTTGCAAAACTTCGCAGCGTGTCTATATTCTATGCGATTGAATTGAGCGCGAGTGGGAACAATCCGGCTTCCCTGCAACCGACTACGTAGTGAGCACTTTTCCCTTTTTGCGCATGGGTTTGGGTAAGCAATAGCCTCCTGCTGCTTTTGCAATACGGGCCTTCCATGCCTCGACATCAGCCGGTTGGACGTGGAGCACAATGCTCGATGGCAATACGCTTGTAGCTTGAGGGATAACGCTCATATATAGGGGGAGATCAACCGAGAGCACTGGTGTACTCACCCCGCTATCGGGCACAACCAGCACACTGGGTGTTGCTATGCCACGATGGCACGCGACGGGAATGGCGACACTCAGTCGATAGTCTCTGCCATGCACAGTGTTAAGTCGGGCGCCAATAAATTCGGGTAAAAGTAGCGACGCACTCCCGCCCGCACTGAAGTCCTTGAACCCAATGAAGCCTGTTTTCTGAGTAGAGAGGAGCAGATTGCCTCCACCCAGTTGCACAACAAAATGAATCATGAGTGCCATGGTAAAAAGTGCGACCGCAAACAAACCAAGTAGGTTTTGAGCTTTTTTCATTACAAATCTCTTGAAAGAAGTCTATTCATCGCAATACTGACTTATTGACACATGTCAATATCAGTCAGTCAACCCTACCCAGACACTTCCCCCGCGAATACTTGACAAGGCAATACTTACTATGCTAAGATGATTGCCACATGAAAACACCTTGTACTGATTTGGACTGGTCTAAAAGCTTTATGTATTCGATACATCAGACGTATTTTCTCGCAGAAAAACGACTTGAGCAAAAGCTCCGTGATACAAAAGGCATTAGCTTTTCACAATTTTTAATTTTGCTCGGACTACATTGCAACAGTAGCACCTCACAAAGTGGTATTGCTGACTTTCTCTATCTGACTGAGGCCACAGTTTCTCGCCATATCACTGCGCTTGAAAAAGTAAAACTGCTCTCCCGTAAAGAAGACCCCACAAACAGAAGGCGGCACATACTCACTATGACACCGAAAGGGGTCGTGGTGTTCACCGCAGCACATACAATCATTGAACATGAGCTAAAAAAAGTCTTCAGTATCATCCCAGAAAAAGACCGATCACTTATCAGCAAGTCGTTTAAGGATGTCATTGAGAACCTGCAACATAAATTATAAATCACCATATTACCTATGAAATCATTAATGCAAACTATGGGTGGATACATCAAAGGGCGAGCGGGTGCATTTTGGGCACTTTCAAAGGCAAAGCGTTATGCTGTGCTCCTACTTCTCCTTGCGGTGCCAATTTTGTTTTCTTTAGTTGCAAAAAAGGACGTGGTTGAAGAAAAGAGCGTCGACACCGCTCGTGTGGTAAGCACCAAGACGGTCGGGGCGCTTTCAGAAAATCTCACAACACTCTCACTTTTTGGCACCGTGACATCCAAAAGCGAAGCTATGATACGCGCGGAGTCTGGAGGGAAAATTGTTGGTGTATATAAAAAGTTGGGCGACTATGCCCCCGCAGGCACAGTTATTGCCGAGTTTGAAAACAGCGCAGAACGTGCGCAGGTACTTTCCGCAGAGGGAGCGTACGACGCGGCAGCTCTGGGGAAAGACATTGCCGGCATCAGTCTTGGTTCGTCGGACAACGCATTGCTTGAAGCAAAAACCCAAGCGCTAAATGTCTTATCATCAACATACACTGGGCTCGACGACGCCATCAGGACGAAAACTGACATCGCATGGACCAACCCGCAAATGCGGGACGCGCACCTCGTGGTAACGATATCCGATGCAAAGTTGGTCATCGAACTAGAGGCTGAACGTACAAATATTGAGACTGTACTCCGTGCCCGTGAGGCCAAGAATCGCACCCTCACCACTGGAAGCGACCTCATCGTAGAGCTCACGCTTCTTGAAACTGAGGCAAACACGATAAAAAAGTATCTCGACGACCTCTCACTTGCCTTCAACCGTGCACTCGCAGATACGGGAACATCGCAGTCGGAAATCGATGGATATAAAGCAGTCACTGCAGGTGCACGTGGGGCTGTAGGTGGACTTGTGGCATCAATTGCCAATACGCGTAATGCGCTCAATGCCAGTCTCTCTGCTAACTTAGTTGCAGAAAAAAACTCATCTGGGGAGCAGGGGGGTGCCGCGAGTGCCTCAGATGCGCAAGTAAAATCTGCGTTAGGCAACCTTCGGGGTGCGCAGTCGCGACTTGAGAAAACAATCATTCGCAGTCCAATTTCAGGAACAATTAACTCCCTCTCCATCAGTACTGGTGATTTCATTTCTCCATATACTGAGGTGGCAGTTATATCCAACAACGGCGCGCTAGAGGTGCTTGCATATGTCACAGAGGAAGATGCGCGGGAAATTGTTGTTGGCGGTAATGTGGCAATCGAGGGAAGTGCCAGGGGTATCATCACTCGCGTCGCACCCGCGCTTGACCCAAAGACAAAGAAAATTGAAGTACGCATAGGCATCGTGGGGGCAAGTACGCTCATTAATGGCCAGTCTGTGACGGTCGAGCTCGTGCGTAGTCAGAAAAAATCGTCATCGGCAAAAGAAATGAAGGTTCCACTTTCGGCGCTCAAGATTACTCCGTCGGGCATCATTGTCTTTACTGTTTCCACAGAAATGATACTCGTTGCCCACAGAGTTAAGGAGGGTGCACTCCTTGGAGATCAGGTAGTGATCACGGAGGGTGTCACAAGAGAAATGGAGATTGTACTCGACGCACGTGGACTACAAGAAGGAATGCAGGTAACGCTCGCAAAATAAATCCGATAACATAATCCCTTATGCACAATCTCTGGATATTTTTCTTGAAGAAACGCGCCTTTACGTACATGCTTATGGGCGCACTCACTGTGGGCGGGCTGTATGCCCTCAGCGTGATACCGAAGGAGTCATCACCTGAGGTGGTGGTCCCCTTTGGTATTGTCACAACCACCTTGCGCGGCGCTGGGGCTGAGGACACCGAAAAACTCATTACAGATAAAATTGAGGACGAGATAGCAAACCTCGAAAACATTGACAAGGTTACGTCATCGTCGCTTGAGGGGGTGTCCATAGTTTCTGCGCAATTTAACGCTAGTGCAGATATCGACAAATCCATTCAGGACCTAAAAGATGCGGTCGACAAAGCAAAGACTGCATTCCCGAGCGAAGCAGATGAGCCATTCGTGTCGCGGGTCAACTTTTCCGACCAGCCCATCCTCATCATCTCGATATCAGCAGATGCCGGAGGACGCGAACTGACGCAGCTGGGGACTGACCTCGAAGACGAACTGAAGAAAATCAAAGGTGTCTCTAAGGTAAATATCGCGGGTACGCGCAAGCGTGAGGTGGGCATCGTTCTCAGAAAACAAATGCTTGCAACCTATGGCATAAGCCCTGAGGTGGTCATGGGTGCACTCGCTGGAGCGAACGTCACATTTCCCATAGGAAACATTACTGTGGCTGACGTGGACTACCCCATAAAGTTCGCAGGGGCGATGGAGGACCTGACCGAACTTCCCAACATCACCGTGGCGGCCCAGAATGGAACCCCTGTGTACCTTCGGGACATCGCCTTTATTGCAGACGGCCTTGAGTCACCAAAGACGTTTTCGCGCCAGTCTATCGCCGGCGAGCCATCGCTGCAGTCCATTACACTCTCTGTGTACAAAAAGTCGGGAGGCGACGTGACGGTCATTGCAAGAAACGTAAACGCACGTATCGAGGAGCTCAGGGGCACAATGCTCCGTGGTGCACAGACAGTCGTTTCATTTGATCGTGGAGCACTTGTGCAAAAAGACTTGAAGGAACTCACACAAGTGGGGCTCGAGACTATCGCGCTGGTGATGCTCATGCTTTTCCTCACCCTTGGGTGGCGTGAATCCCTCGTTGCGGCGCTCTCTATTCCCCTATCCTTCGTTATTGCCTTCATCGGTCTCTATGCTTCGGGGAACACCATCAATTTTCTTTCTCTATTTTCGCTTATACTCGCTATCGGTATTCTCGTCGACTCAGGGATCGTCGTCACCGAGGCGATACATACGAGACTCAAGAAGTACGGTAATGCTGAACTCGCTGCAGAAGCTTCGATAAAGGAGTATGCTTGGCCACTTATTGCAGGCACGATGGCGACCGTCGCGTTTTTTGCACCACTCTTCTTCCTTTCGGGTATTGTGGGCAAATTCATCGCGTCCATCCCCTTCACGCTCATCTTCGTATTGATTGCCTCACTCGGTGTAGCGCTTGGACTCGTGCCACTTTTGGCGGTCATCATCACCCGCGAGCACAAGAACAAATTCGAAGACATGCAAGAAGAATATTCCGAAAAAATTCAGGAGTGGTACAAAGGATTTCTTGGGAGGATACTCGACAACCGCAAAACACAAAACAGGTTTCTTTGGCTCATGGTTGTCGGGTGGATTATCTCCATCGCACTCCCCATCGTTGGCGTGGTGAAGGTTTCGTTCTTCCCTCAAGATGATCAGGACTTCATATATATCGCCGTTGAAAAACCACAAGGGACACCACTTGCTATTACCGACATTTCAACGCGGGAGGTAGAGGAATTTCTCTATGTATATCCCTATGCCGAGTCTTTTGTCACGACGGTGGGAGCGAGCTCAGCGTTTAGCGACACTGGCGGTAGCGCGGGAACGAAAATGGCCAACATCACCGTACTCCTGAAGAAAGAGCGCACAAAGACGTCCACTGAAATAGTTGACGACCTTCGAGAAAAGCTTGCTCCCGTAAAAAGTGCGAGCATCAAGGTGGCACAAGGCAACAACGGCCCACCATCTGGCGACCCCGTGTCGATTAAGTTCCTTGGGGACAATTTAAACGAGCTCTCTCTTGCAACAACCAAAGCAGCGGCACTCTTGCAGAGCATCGAAGGCACACTAGATGTCACCACGAGTTTGCGTGACGACAGTACGCAATTTACCATCACCATCGATCGCACAAAGGCTGCACAAGTGGGGCTCACTGCCTCGCGCGTCGCGTCTGTCTTGCGTACCGCAGTTTCAGGTGTGACTGCGACAACCATCAAGTCTGATGGGAGCGACATAGACTTACTCGTGAAACTCGACCTCAACAGCGCTTTTGTAAACCCGAGCGATACGAACAAGGCAACCATAGATGATATCAAGCAAATTCCCATTTCTACACCTGGGGGGGTAGTCATCATGGGCTCCCTTATTTCGGTGAATATTGAGCAAAGCAGAGCAGCGATAAGCCACGAGGATCGCACCCGCGTCTCGAGTGTTTCCTCGAAAGTTAAAAC
>JAYUQK010000013.1:0-2177 GCA_043756785.1 Candidatus Lloydbacteria bacterium
CGCGTCGCCCGGGACAAGGAATACCTCCTCGGCAGAGAGCTTCGTTCCACCTGATGTAAATACCTCGATGCCGTTTGAGGTGGGGAGAATATCTTCCGTAAATCGTATACTCACCTCTTGTGGCATAGTCGCGTTCAACGAAAACTCTACAGGCACGTACGCCAGAGGAAGCGCATGAGCATGCGCGATAGCAAGAGGTGTAAAAAAAATGAGTGTGATAAGTAAATATTTCATAGGAAACTCGAGGACTCGAACGTGCGCTCAAGTCCTCTCTCTCATGTGAAGTTACGATTTGTGTGCACGACTCCTCCAGAGTCCCACCGCACCAAGCACGGTGCCGAGTACTCCGAACGCAAAACCTGCATGAGCTTGATTTTTTGCTGAATTCTCTTCAGTACTCTTTGCGAGCTCCGAAGCACGCTGCTCCGCATCTGCATGCATGGCAACAATACTCATCGATGCTTCTGGGAAACCAAGCTCTTCTTTCCCAAGCGGGCAGGTGAACTGTCCATTCTTGTAGGTACGCGTTACCCCTGCCGTAAGCTCTACGGTACTTTTATCTTCTGTGGCCTTTGACCCCTCAGGTGCACAAGTGAAGGAAAGGTCAACGGGTTTATCTTGGATGGTTCCAAAAAGACGGTACGTGAGGCTCGTCTTTACTGTAGGGAAAAAAGTATTTTTATACGCCCCAGGATCTTTGTATGCAGGAGAAATATCGAACACTTTCTTCTTGTCTCCCGCGATAAGCTCAAGCTTCAATGTACTCTCAAGCCCCTCCACCGGCACTGCTCCCACCGCAGAAGTGTTTGTGGGGTCTTTTTTGTCTGCAATCTTGATGCGCAAGTCCAGCCCAGTCTTATCATCCACGACGATAGGCTCCGCGAGTGAGCCGATAACAAAGAGATAATCAGTTCCTCCGATCGTGATAAGCTGTCTTTCGTGTGCGCTCGCAAATACTGGCGCAAGAATAAACGACGCGGCCATGACACTCATCCATATTTTTTTGAACATAGAAAATAACTAATTGGTAAGTAACGCACAAAGGTTACTTATCAGTTAATATGATTTTGTATTTAGGAGTCCGTGACGAAATGCCGCACGCAATGCAAGAAATGTCTGAATATTCACGTTCTGTACCCCCCGCTGTGCAAGTGCGTGGGAAAAATGCAATACCATGAAAGACAATGCAAACAGCTGAAAGAACACGGCCAAGGCTGCGACTGGTAATGCACTCCTCTCGACAACACCAGTATGGAGTGTCACGAAAGGGCTTTGTTCGAGAGGTGGAGCATTGTGATTATGAGGAACAAAAGGATGCAGAGCAATGACCACAACAAGAGCCGTGAGCAGGGACAGAGCTGCGACCACCCAAAATTTTTTGAAAATGATACTGTACACCTCTATATTATAGGACACCCACCCACAAAGAGAAAGTGAATCTTATACCCCAACGATGCCTATCGCCCCATACAGGACTAGTGCACCGAGAAGCGTCATCACCGTAGTAATGAGCTTCGGGTGCGCATGATGGCTCTCAGGGATGAGGTCTGTCGCACCAATATACAAAAAGAATCCAGCGAATACACTCAGGATGACGGCGAGCAAACTTTGTGGAAGTGTGAAAAATATCGTGGAGAAAGCACCCAGTATGGGGGCGAGTGCGACAATGGTGAGCCACTTGAGGGCGACTTTTTTATCCCCCGCATTTTTCAATATCATATTGACGGTATTTATCCCGTCGGAAAAATCATGCACCAACACCGCAACTGCGACGACCGCACCCACTGATGCAGAGACCTGGAATGCGAGGCCGATAGCAACACCGTCGAGAAAGCTGTGTAACGCGAGTGCGCCTGCACCGAGCACGCCTCGGCTCTGGTGTGGTACATCTGCTTGATGCTCATGCTCCCCGTCGCTGTGGTGTGCATGAAAAAAAACGAGACGGTCGAGTATGAGGTATGCAAGAAACCCCACCGCCGTAAACTGCAAAATTACTCCAGGTTCGTAGACACCTTGTGCAAGCTCGATGGCCTCCGGCATGAGGTCAAAAAATGCGACACTAATGACCGCCCCCGCACTAAAGCCGAGCACCAAATGGAGCTTATCTTTAAAACGTAGCGCAAAAAGTCCACCCAAAAGTGTCGATACAAAAGTGGCAAATGCGATAAGTATGACCA
>JAYUQK010000014.1:0-16199 GCA_043756785.1 Candidatus Lloydbacteria bacterium
GATGAAGAGAAGTTGGTCGGATGCATGCATCATGTGTGCAATTCGTATTAGTTTTTCAGTTTCCTGCTGTGTTGCTTTGCCGATCGCCAGGGGTTGCTCGAGTATTTCTTTCAGCATGTAGTGTGGGTGGCCGTCTTTCGTTGCGCTTTCTTTGCTCCATGCCACTTCAGTCCATTTGGGTGAAACGATTTTTCCTGTGTGTAGGTCGCTGCTACAGAGGCGATCATGAAAAATTTTCATGTGCTCATGGTCACCGGGGTGGCAGACGGTGCGCGTATGGTCGAGAAATGCGGGGACGTCAGAAGCAACGTAGTAGCCCTCAACCCCTCGCCCAAGCACAAGTGGGGAACCGTCACGCATCGCAAGGAGATAGGGCTCGTCCTTTCTCATTGCGACGATTGCGTATCTTCCATCAAGCATGCGGCACGCATCGATAAATGCTTCCTCAAATGTTTTCCCTTGCTGCACAAAGTAGTCTATGAGATGGGGGATCACTTCGGTGTCTGTTTCCGAAATAAAAAGATACTCTTCAGGTGTGTTGAGTCGTTCGACTAAAAATGCCCGTAGTTCAAGGTGGTTTTCGACAATGCCATTGTGTACAACGGCAATGGTGCCATCGCGGTTTTGGTGAGGATGAGAATTTTTTTCTGACACACCACCATGCGTTGCCCATCTGGAGTGGCCAATTGCCATCGTACTTTTGATGCCAAGGAATTTCGCTCCGTCCGCTTCACTTACTTTCCCGACTACTTTTTTTGTAATGATACCGTCTCTCGTTGGGGTAGCAACACCCCACGAGTCATATCCTCGATACTCCAACTCGCAGAGTGCTTTGCGTGCCATGTTTGCTGCGTCGACGCGTTTATTACCAACAAACCCAAATATTCCGCACATAATAATTCCCTTCAATTTCAATGGTCACAATTCCATTATGTATTATGCAGACATGAGATGAAGCAAGGATGAATAGAAACAGAATAGACAGGATGATTCCCCTTGAGCTTGTGGCACTGTGGATAATAACATTAAACATCATAATATTTTCATTGTCAATGATGAGATTATTCGTGCATCGAGGGTATTAAAGACTACGATATATACTCAGGAAACTTCATGAACTTTATGAAGATTTTTTCTTACTGTTTTTCTAAAAATAAAGACGCAGGCAACTGTTCATTGTAAATTCACCATGTTATATGTGGTGCAGATGAAGGTGTGATGAATTAAAAAAGCACTGAGTGTTCTTTCGTTATTTAATTTATTATTTTTATTTATGTTTGTATGAAATATAAATTTCTCTCGTTTGCATTGCTGGTGATTACTTTGATCTCACCTTATGCACCAATGTTTGAAAAGACCGCATCGGCGGCAGTAGCGAGCACCTTCCGCATGACCACCCTCACCAATGCTTGTGTGAATGGTCTCCCGCGTATCAGCGCCACATGGACAGCTGAAGCAGGAGTGACGCAGTATTTACTCGAGCGACAGTTTCCACAGACGACAACGTGGGAAGTGACCGGAGGATCCTATGCACTCACGGGTACTGACGCAACATATTTGGCTGGGTTTAGCCCAGGAACGTATGCGTATCGCGTACGAGGGAAAACGGTGACGCAACCTATGACGGTGACTATCCCTGCGTGTGGGACCACAACGCCTCCACTGCCCACTAATCAGCGCATGACATGGGGAGCTTATGCTGGACAGTCTATTGGAGACGTCGCTACCCTCGAGTCCCTTGTCGGACGTAAGGTGAATCATGTCGGAACATTCTTCGGATGGGGTGACGGATTCCCCTCGCAATACGGGCCAGCCGTACGCGACCAAGGAAAAACTCTGGTGATATTCTGGGAACAATATGGTGTGACCCTCGACCAAATTGTAAGCGGAAGCCAAGACGCATACATCACCCAATTCGCAAACAGCGCACGACAGTACGGAGGACCAGTCCTTCTCTCACCCTTCCATGAAATGAACGGGTACTGGACACCATGGAACGGATTAGCACCCGGGAACTCCCCCGAGAAGGTGATCCTCGCATGGCGCCACATGCGCGACCTCTTCCGCACGGTACCCAATGTGCGTTTTGTGTGGGCAGTGAATAGCGACTCCGTCCCCGACACCGCAGAAAACGCCATCGCCCGCTACTACCCCGGAGACGCCTATGTCGACGACGTTGCGGTAGATGGATTTAACTTCGGGAATCCTTTGCAATCTTTCGATGAGATATTTCGTGCGCCGCTTGCACAACTGAAGCTTTATAAAAAGCCTATCTATATCCTCTCAATGGCATCAGCGCAAGGAGCAGGGAAGGCTGCATGGATTACCGACGCACTCACTGTACAGATACCCAAGTACCCCGAGATAGTGGGATGGATCTGGTTCAACCAAAACAAAGAGCAGAATTGGTTGGTGAACTCTGATGTGAATTCGCTGAATGCGTTTCGGGCAGGATTAAGGGATGAGGGGTTGGGATCATGAAAAGTCACCTTCACAAGAAATTCATTGGTGGTGTTATAGGATGTGGGTCATAGAAGATTGTACGTAGTTACTTTATTTATTTTTCAATAATTTATGAACAAGTTTTCATCGTATCGTTCGAAGTATCCTCAGGTGTTGTCGGGGTCAATAATCTTTGGCGTTCTTTTCGGTATGACCCCAACGTCACTTTTTTCAGTAGCGCACGCAGCAGAGCCTATGGGTATGCTTAGTGTGACGACACAAGTAATAAATAGTCACGGGGGGCAGAATGTTCCTGCTGATTTTATTATCAATATTACTGGCGCAGCTGCTACCCCATCATTTTTTGTGGGCTCAGTGCTTCCCCAGATGGTAAGCATAACCACAGGCACAAGCTACAACGTAGTGGTGAGCGCGGGTACACACTACAGTGCGGCACTCTCCTCTGGGTGTATCGGCACTGTCACTTCTACTGTGGTGTCTGTCTGCGAGGTGACCCTGAGTGACAAAGTACTCTTTCCCACAGGAGTCGTATCGGCAAATACTATTTCCAACTCCTCTCTCGAGGTCGTTGACCCAAGCGACGCCACAGAGCCAATGGGCTGGTCGAAGGGTTGGCCGTGGGGAGCAAATGTTGCAACATACAGCTACCCCGTACCCACCCCCTCTAGTGGAAATGCAATGAGTATTGCATACGAGTCATACACGGGAAGCGTTCTTACTGGCGGAGATGCAAAGTGGTATTTCGCTCCAATCCCAGTGCTCGAGGGGCATCGCTATATGTATCAGGATGCATACACCGCAAATACAGACACGTACATCGTTGCGGAGTTTTTCAACGCAGCAAATCAGCATCTTTCAAATGCGGGTTACATGGTTGCCCCACGCACCGCGACGGGTACATGGAGGACGGTGAATGCATCGTTCGTGGCGCCCCCTGGTGCCACATCTATGGCGGTCTACCATCAGCTAAACAGCGAGGGCGTGCTTACGCTTGATAACGTGAGCCTCACTGAGATCCCGCTCCCCAAGACATTTGATCGTGGCTTTGTATCGCTTGCTTTTGACGACGGATATATTAGTCACTTCGAAAATGCAAAACCCGTACTGAGTGCTTCTGGACACAAAGGCACGTTTTATGCGGTATCGCACACTTCTGGACTGGGTATTGTGAACCCCTCGCTTGAGACCCCTGACTCGGCTGACGCAGGGAAGCCTTTGGGTTGGTTTTCATCCGGCGGGACGGATTCGACATATGCTTATCCCGTCTCTGGTCGCACGGGTAACGCCGTCAGATTTAGCTCACCGAATCCTGAGTCCGGTTCTGGGTGGAATTTTTCACCAGTAACGGTATTTGCAAATCAAAATCATCAGTTTAGTCACTATTACAAGAGCACCGCAGAAAGTACTGTCTATATTGAGATAACAAAGACAGACGGAACACTTGCATACATGCAGTCAGATGGTGGGCTCGTTCTCGCACGAGTAGCATATGCGGTATTGCCTGCCGCACCTGAATGGACGCTTTATACAAGCGCGGGGCTATGGATTCCCCCAGAGACAAAGACGGTGAGTATGCGTTACGGACTTGCTGCTTCGGGTACGCTTGACGTCGATGATGCGAATTTCGGAGCATACCTCGACTTCATGACCCCAAGCCAGCTGCTTATGCTACAAAATGAGCAACATGAAATAGGGGGCCACACAGAGACTCATGCCAACCTTACTGCGCTACCATTTAGTGAGGCGTTAAAAGAAATGAACGGCTCTCGAGAGGACCTTCTTTCGGGGGGATTCATTCCTGTACATTCATTTGCGTACCCCTTGGGCGAAAATAATGAAGACATTCAGAATGCCGTTCTTGCTGCAGGATACACGTCAGGTCGTGGAACCATTCCTCAGCTGAATGGAAAAGATACGAATAGATACGCACTAGGGAGCAAGATGGTGATGGCCGACACGCCAATGTCCGAGGTACAACAGCTGATCAACGAGGCGATGGCCGACCGCTCATGGCTCATCCTTACGTTTCACCATGTGCTTCCCATTGGGTCGGTGGGTATGACCTCGTACACTACGACACCGGACCGACTGGCGAGTATTACCGACTACCTCATGAAAAATAATGTGCCCGTGCGCACTGTTAGCGCTGGGGCTAGAATGATGGACGGAGGAGTTGTGGTTACTCCCACTCCCACTCCGACTCCCATCCCAACACCCGTACCCACGTCAGGTGGTGGCGGTGGAGGGAGTTATACATTTGACTATTGGGGATGCACTGAGGTTGCAGCAGAAAACTACAATAGACTTGCAAATAGAAATCAGGGTTGCGTGTTTGCTCAGGAGTCACTGAATGCTGCATCCAACACTACGGCATCAAGCACGATAACTGCATCCACCACGGTTGTGATAAGTAATAGTGGAGAAGAAGTGCTCGGCGCGGCAACCGTCAAAACTACGCGGCACAGTTTTAAGAACTATCTTCGAAAAGGCTCACGCGGAAAAGAGGTGAGTGAGCTACAGAAGCGTCTCACTGCAAGCGGACACTTTACTGCTTCCACTACAGGCTTCTTCGGTTCTTTGACGCTGGAGGCAGTAAAAAGATTTCAGGTCATGCACAAGATTGACCCAATCGGTCTCGTCGGACCAAAGACGCGTGCAGCATTAAATAAAGATGCAGATTCTTTTGTGGTGACTTCGACCAATGCGGGTATTACATTGGAGCGGATATAAGTTCATCTCAAAATATCTTCTATCATTGAAGGCCACCATACCCTAAGTAAAACTTCGGGGTATGGTGGTTTTTGGGTGGAGCAGCAAAAAAGTGATAGCGTAAAATTACGCCACTCTATATAATAGAGTACAGCATGCCCAAGTATACATATAAAGCACAGCTCATCGCGACGGGCGCGGAGATGGAGGGGACTGCCGAGGCGGCAGATAAGTTCGAGCTTGCGCGCAACATGAAGCTTGAGGGGAAGCTCCTCTTGACTGCACTTGAAATGTCCAAGCGCACCTTCAACATGGACAAGATCAATGCGTACCTCTCACGCGTGGACTTACGTCAAAAAATACTCTTTGCACGAAACCTAGCGACGATGGTACAAGCGGGACTCCCGCTTTCGCGCGCCTTACAGATATT
Source organism: Candidatus Lloydbacteria bacterium (assembly GCA_043756785.1). Classification (GTDB taxonomy): domain Bacteria; phylum Patescibacteriota; class Minisyncoccia; order Phycocordibacterales; family UBA6899; genus MHLP01. The sequence goes on from JAYUQK010000014.1 coordinate 5,603, forward strand.
TTTGAAGCAAACGCAAAATCCGAAGTTTAGAGAGGTGCTTCGTACGGTAATTGACGACATCAACAAGGGTACATCGCTCTCCGACTGTCTCGCAAAGCACGACAAAATATTTCCACAGGTTTTTATTTCCATGGTGCGCGCAGGGGAGGAGTCTGGCGGGCTCGTCGAGGCGCTCAACACTGTCGGTGGGCAAATGGAAAAAACATATACACTTAAGAAAAAAGTGAAGGGCGCAATGGTCTATCCGGCCGTGGTGCTCACCATCATGCTTGCAGTGGGGGTACTCATGATGATCTACGTGGTCCCAGGGCTCTCGGCATCATTTAAAGAGGCGGGAGCAGAGTTGCCATTCCTTACACGGGTCATCGTCGGCATCAGTGATTTCTTGCAAAATCAAATAATCCTCTCTCTGGCTACTGTCGTTTGCGCTGTGGGTGGTGCTTGGTTTTACGCGAGCACGACATTTGGTGCACGCTCTATAGACTGGGCATCCGTGCGCGTGCCTATTTTCGGCAAGCTTATTAAGGAGTTCAATACGGCGCTCATCACGCGTACGCTCTCTTCCCTCATCTCAGCAGGTGTCGACATTGTGCACGTGCTCGACATCACGCGCGACGTCGTAGGTAACTCATATTATAAAGACACCTTAGACGTCGCAAAGGAAAATGTCCAAAAGGGTGTTCCGCTTTCTCGTGTGTTTATCGAGAATGAGCGCATCTACCCCGTGATGGCGGGGGACATGATGGAGGTGGGAGAGGAGACGGGGCAGCTTTCAAGTATGCTGCTGAAGATTGCCCAATTTTACGAAGAAGAGGTGGATCAGGCAACGGAGAATATGTCCAAGCTCATTGAGCCACTCCTCATGGTGGTCATTGCCATCTTCGTGGGTATTTTCGCCATTGGCATGATTACTCCGATGTATACACTGATGACCAGTATTTAACTATGCGAGGAACGACAAAAACGCGCTGGCAAGCTGGACTCACGCTTGTCGAGGCAGTGCTCGCGGTAGGGCTTTTTGTGGGTATTGCAGTCGGACTCTTTACAACGTTTGTGCGGGTGTCTGCCGTTATGCGTCTCTCACAGGCTCATGTCATAGGTGTCGCCTTGGCGAACGAGCAGTTTGAGATTGCACGAAACTTGCCATACGCAAAAGTGGGAATAGTCGCAGGAATTCCTTCCGGACTCCTGAGTCCAGTACAGACACTCGTGCGCGGTGGGATGACATTTATCGCAACCACTACAGTGCGCAACATCGACCAGCCATTCGACGGGTTGGCTGGTGGCGCACCCAATGATCTCTCTCCTGCAGATAATAAACTTGTTGAGGTGGAGATCACCTGTATCACGTGTGCGAATCCTCGGCCAGTTATCTTGTCCACCATCCTTGGGCCTAAAGATTTGGAAAGTGCCTCTACGAACGGTTCTCTCTTTGTGCGCGCCTTTGATGCCATGGGGCAGCCAGTCTCTGGTGTGGACGTACATATCAGCAACGACACACTTGTGCCGGTTGTTAATATTAATGACGTGACGAATGCATCGGGGATGCTTCAGCTCATCGACGCCCCCCCGTCAGTGAGCGCGTATCAAATCAGTGTATCGAAGTCGGGGTATTCCATAGAGCAGACGCACGGTGCCCCCACAACAACAAACCCCGTGAAGCCGCACGCGACGGTGGCGATACAGACAGTGACGCAGCTCACATTTTTTATAGACCTTCTCGCGACACTAAATGTCTTCTCCGTTTCTCCAACGTGTGCGGTGATTCCCAATGTGGGCGTGTCACTTTTGGGTGCAAAGTTGCTCGCCACAACCCCCGACGTACCGAAATATGACAAATGGTTCTCTACGGGTGCGTTAGGAAGTCTGACGAGGACTGACATCGAATGGGATACCTACACCATTCTAGCATCGTCGACGACCTACGACCTTGCAGGGGTTTCCACCCTCTCTCCTTTCTCTGTTTCTCCTGGGGCAACGCAAAGTGCTCAGGTGATCATGGTGCCCAAAAGTGCACCAGCGGTACTCATCACCGTGAGAGACTTGGGTACTGGACTCCCTCTTTCTGGCGCATCAGTCACCATGGACCTTGCGGGAGCCTCGACGACAGACACAACGGGTCGCGGTTTTTTAAAGCAAACAGACTGGTCTGGCGGGGCGGGACAAATAGAGTTTACTGACATAGCGCGCTACAGGCTCGACGATACAAATGTGGACACTACGAGTGTCTCTGGTGACATGCGGCTCAAGGATGTGCTGGGGAGCTTTCCTTCAAGTGGGACACTCGAGTCATCAATATTCGATACGGGCTCGGTGAGTAACTTCTATCAGTTTACGTACTTACCTCTATCACAACCCCCCGCAGTGGGATCTGCCCCGATACTTTTTCAACTCTCTAGTGGCGTCTCGACCACGTCGATGGGTGCGTACGTCGGCCCTGACGGCACTGCGGCCACCTTCTACTCTTCCACATCAACAGATATTTCCCCCACCCACAACGGAGATCGGTACATACGTTACCAAGCAGTTTTGACGACTGCATCCTCGACGCTCAGCCCCACACTCTCCGATGCACTCTTCACATTTACGTCGGCCTGCGTGCCTCCTGGGCAGGTACTCTTTCAGGGGCTTGCAAGTGGAACCTACGACATTACGGTGTCAAAGGTGGGGTATACTGATTACATAGGAACAGTGACGGTGAATGCGGGTACGCCATGGCAGGAAGTACAGGTCCCCCTTGCGCCGTAGCATTTTTGAGCAGGTATGCACAGAACAAAAAAAAATATACTCGGTTTCACCCTTGTGGAGATCGTCGTGTCTATTGCGATCGTTTCTTTTATTGCGATAGCAGTCGTTACATTTCAAATATCATTTTTACGTAGTACCGCGACGGTGCAGTCTGGACTCATTGCACAACAGCAGGTGCGCAGAGCATTTTACGGATTTATGCAAGAGGTGCGCACTGCGGTATCCTCCCCATCAGGTTCGTTTGCGTTGGTTGAAACAGGAACGTCTTCTTTTGCTTTTTATGCGAATAATGATACCGACGTAGCGATCGAGCGGATTCGGTACTATATTGGCACGACGACGCTCGCAAGTACCACCATATTGTACAAAGAGGTCATACAGCCAGCGGGTGTGGTCTATCTGCATGCAAACGAGACGCTCTCCATACTCGTCGATGATATTCGTTTTTCTACTTCGACTGCAACGTTTAGCTACTTTGACACCAACTACGCTGGCACTTCGACCGCACTAGTGCAGCCAGTGACTCCGACCACAGTGCGCCTCGTAAAAATCACCCTCCCCATCGACCCAAATGCAACCCGCTCACCCATCTTTCAGACATATACGACCCAAGTCTCTATCCGCAACCTGAAGGATAATTTATAATACATACTATGCAGATGAAACTCGCTAGCGTGAGGGGGAGTATCGTCATTCAGGTGATTGCATTCATGGCGATTGGAATAATTATTATGTCGGGTTTTGTGAACTGGGGAGTTTCTTCGGTGCGTCTTGCGCGACAGGCAGAGCAAAAAGAGCAGGCAATACAAATCGCAGAAGCAGGTATCGACTACTATCGTTGGCATCTTGCGCATGCGCCGACTGACTTTCAGGATGGAACGGGAACACCAGGCCCCTATGTGCATGACTTTTTCGACAAGTCTGGAGTGAAGTTGGGCGAGTTTGCGCTAACAGTAGAAGCACCCCCCGTCGGATCAACGGTGGTGACGATCATCGCGACGGGCACAGTCGTCGCAAATCCAAATATAAAACGTGTCGTCAAAACAAGGATAGGTAAGCCCTCGTTTGCCAAATTTGCGGTACTCTCAAATTCTGATATTTCTATTGGTGCAAGCATTATTGGGCCAATGCATTCTAATGGATTTCTCTATATGGTCAGTGGAAGTGCGTCAAACTTGATGACCACCTCACAAACAACGGGCACCTCCACGCTCTCGCCCACCACAAGGACTTGGGGTGTGTACTCGGGAGGTGACCCACTTCCCCCGGCATCGCTCACTACCACCACGGGTACGTTTCTCGCCGGCCGCGATATTGGTGTCCCCGCTGTGGACTTCGCTGGTGTCACGGTGGACCTTGCGCAAATGAAAGCAGCAGCAATAGCGAGCGGGAGATATTACGGCCCATCAGGCTCTGGTCTCGGCTATCATATTGTACTCAGCAACAACGACACATTTAATATTTACACCGTAAACACCCTCGCCACGGGCGGAGCGGGCTGCGAGGCGCGAGAATGGTGGAATACCCCGTCGTGCCCCATCGTCGCTAATTCTTCGTGGAGCATCAACACTCAGACCATTCTCGCTGGTGGGACGAACGTCGCGTTTCCCGCAAACGGAATTATCTTTACTGAAGACAATGTGTGGGTAGACGGACTAATCGACAGCGCACGCCTCAGCATTGTCGCTGCGAATCTCTCTGGTGTGGGGACACAAAAAAATGTCATCGTGAATAACAACTTACTGTATACAAATTCTGACGGGAGCGACACCATAGGCCTCATTGCGCAAGACAACTTTTGGATAGGGGCAAACAGTGCAGATACCCTACGCGTCGATGCGGCAATACTCGCCCAAAATGGAAGGGTGAGTCGCTACGGGTATCGCAACTGCACCACGGGTACGCGCTCAAACCTCACATTGAATGGCATGTTTGCCTCAAATAAACGTTATGCCTACGGCAACCTAGGGTCTGGGTGCTCCACTTCATTTACTTCAGGGTATCAAACATCGCGCACATACATTTATGACTCCAACCTCCTCTATAGTCCACCACCATCATTCCCCCTCACCTCTGCGCAGTACCAGATTCTTTCATGGGACGAAATCTAGCTTCTCGCTCTCCTTATCGGCTCGGCCCCGCCCATAGGCATGATTACTCCCATGTATACACTAATGACTAGTATTTAAACTATGAACATATCTGCACAAATCGCGAATCTTCTAGTTTATCGTAGCGCATGTTTTGCCCACCAGAGAAAACAGAAATCTGGCTTTACGCTCATTGAGATGTTATTGGCAGTTTCCATAATTTTTTTGATGAGTGGACTGATACTAGGACCTTTTTCTCAGTTTCGTACTCAGAAAACTCTCGACGCCACAGTCGAAGAAGTGTTCGCAGCTTTTTCTAGAGCACACATAGACACCATTTCTTCCCTTCAAGATAGCCAGTACGGTGTGCATCTTGACGCAGACAAAGTAGTCTATTTTGTGGGGACAACTTATGTTCCAGGCGCAGTCACAAACAGTGAATATGAGCTCAGTTCTGTCATTGAGATTGGAAGCATCACACTCGTTGGGGGAGTAAGTGATGTTATCTTCCAGCGTCTCTCTGGTGCAACAAATCAAAGTGGAACATTTGAGATTCGCGCCAAGTCGGATACGACAAGGAAGGTTGTTGTCACAGTAAACGGGACGGGCGCTATCTCGCTCTGATATACTTACGATAGTAGCAAGCATACATAAACGCAAAAAATGGAAAAAGTGGACAATGGGTACTTCGGGAGATATCAGGGCGGATTTAGCCTTGTGGAAATAGTCGTCGGCATTGGCATGCTCACGACCTTTATTGGCGCAAATTTTCTTTATTACAAAAAAGTACTTGAGGTGAGCCAACAAACCACGCGCCACATTCAGTCTGGTTTTTTACTTGAAGAGGGGGTTGAGGCGGTGAAACTGTTGCGCGATGAAAGCTGGTCAGGAAGGATAGCGACGCTCACAAACGGAACTACATATTATCTCTTGTGGAACGGAATAAAGTGGACCTCGACAACGACCCGCCAGATGGTTGAGAATGTATTTACTCGCTCATTCACTGTGAGAGCTGTATATCGAGACAACACAGGCCCACTCACTACTTTTGATAACATTATCACCTCTGGTGGAGCGCTTGATGTGGGAACTAAAAAAGTTGTTGTCAGTGTGACTTGGCCAGTGAAAGGAGGTGCCATAAGCACATCGACCGCTGAGACATACATAACAAACATTTTTAATAATTGACATGAAATTTTTTAAACTACACAGTAAGCGAGGCTTCTCACTTGTGGAGGTGGTACTTTACGTGTCACTATTTTCGCTGATGTCCGTCCTCACCTTTGAGGCACTATTTCAAACAGTAAGGGCTTTTACTCATTTGCGTATTTCGCGCGATATTAACGATTCTTCAGTCAAAATAATGGAAAGGTTGACACGCGATATCAAGAGTTCTGTGGCGGTTGATATGGCGAACAGTGTTTTTGGTATTGATCCCGGGGTGCTGACCCTCTCCTCTGTCTCAGCATCGGGTACTCCACTCACTGTGCAGTATATTATGGTTGGGAATGCACTTCATCTGAAAGAGGGCGCTTCTGTTTTTACTCTTGTCGATAGGGGGTCGCTACTCTCATCACAAACGTCAGTGAGCGGAGTGCTCTATAGGCTCATTAATGTCGGTGGTACAACGGCGGTGAAAATTGAGCTCCACATTACCGCCTCACGCGGATCTGTGTCTGAAACAAACTATTTTTATGATACGGTGGTGCTACGTGGAACATATTGAATATGAGTATATGATGATAAAGCAGAGAAAATTTTTAGCAGGCATACAAGGTGCGCCACGGACGGGTGGGGCGGCGCTCCTTATCGTGGTTTTTTTCTTTATTTCTATTTCGCTCGCGATTGTGCATTCCGCAACTATTGGCGCGATTTCGGAGCTGCGTACGTACCGCACACTTGCTGCCTCAAAGTTGGCATATGTGGCTGCTGAGGCGGGTATTGAGGATGTGTTTTACCGCACACTGAATGCCAAAAATGTGCCTGGGGCTGTGCAAATAGTGCTCAACAAAGCCACCTCCACCATTACTTCAATTGACGTGACGGCTACACAAAAGACCATTTGGGCTACAGGAATAGCCAACGACAGCCAAATTCGCAAACTGTACATGGAGACGACGAAAAACACCACGAATGTCGGGTTCTTTTATGGGGCACAAGTCGGCGAAGGGGGAATTACCATGAGCAATAACACGCGGATTACTGGCATATTCCCCGCGTTGGGTGACGTGTATTCGAACGGGAGCATTATGGGAAACCCCAATGTGGTGGTGACAGGAAATGCCATATCCGCCTCAAGTGTAGCCGCCGACGAGACCGCTAGCTCAAGTTCATTTGTGACCGACACGGAAGTGGGCAGGACTAATCCCAATATTGATTTTGCCCAAAGTTTCGTCATCAGCACCACGACGACAAGTGCTAGTCTGTACAAGGTTCGACTCTACATAAGGCGCACCAATCCTGCACCCGCCGCGGGGACCGCAAACATTCGCATCGTTGCTGACAATGCTGGCGCACCTGCTGCAGTTGCCCTTGCCACGCAGGCGCTCAGCTCTACGCTTGTGGCAACGAGTTATGGTTGGGTTGATATTATATTTACGAGCCCGCCCACGCTGAGCCCATTTACGACCTACTGGATTGTCTTTGATGCGACACAGAATAACTCTCGCTACTGGTCTTGGTATCGTGGTAGCACCGACACATATCTGGGTGGCTCTTCCGTATATAAGCAGGACTGGAGTAGCGGCCTTCCGTGGACAGCGCTGACTGGAGATTTTGGATTTCAGGTATATCTGGGAAGTGGCATCAGTCAGATTAATGATGTCGACGTATGGGGACTCGCAAAGGCAAACAATATTACCAGCTCAGTCATTACCGGTGACGCTTATTACAATACAATTTCTGGTTCTTCAGTTTCGGGAACGTCATACCCTGGGTCACCAACTCCTCCACAAATACCGCTTCCTATATCGAGTTCAACGGTTACACAGTGGATTGCCGATGCAACGGCAGGCGGGGTCATCACTGGGAACTGTGGAACAGCTGGAAATATAGCCTGCAACACTTTTCCGCTCACCATTGGACCAAAAAAGATTGATGGCAATTTAGTTATTGATGGAAACTTGACTGTAAGTGGCACGCTTTATGTAACGGGAACCATTACATCAAGTAACGGCAACACTATACGATGTGCCGCAGGCTACGGGGCGAGTAGTTGTATCGTGATGGCTTCTTCGACGATACTTATTGCGAATAATTCGACCATCCTCGGCTCGGGGGCAACGGGGAGTTTCTTGATGTTACTCTCCACGCTGAGGGGATGTGTCGGTGCAGGGTCCACTGGGGCTTGCGTGGGGGCAAATAGCGCAATCAGTGTTTCAAACAACGCCGCAGGAGCACTCTTTTATACAACTGACTCACAAATCGATATCAGCAATAACGCAATAATTACGGCCATCATTGGGTATAAAATAGATTTGACGAACAATGCAGAAATTCACTACGACCCACTTATTTCTAACATCTCGTTTGCCCCTGCCGCGTCCGGTGGGACTGGAGCATGGAACGTGAATCGCTGGAACGAGTACTAGGATAGGCTCTTAGGGCTCCCCTCAATTATCCCAGCAACGAATATCTAGGTGAAAAATGAGAAAATGCTATAATGCGCCCATGAAACTTATTGTTGGTAACTGGAAAATGTACCCACCTACATTAGTGGAGGCAAAGCATATTTTTTCGGGAATAAAAAAAGGAATGAAGGGGGTGACTCACGCAAAGGTGGTGGTGTGCCCACCCGCACTTTATGTGAGTACACTCCTTGCGGCGCGAGGAAAGTCAAAAATCCACATGGGTGGCCAAAACTGTTTTAAAGATGACGAGGGTGCGCGTACGGGGGAAACCTCACCTCGTGCACTCGCACTACTTGGTGCCTCACATGTGCTACTCGGGCATTCGGAGAGAAGGGCGCTTGGTGAAACAGATAACGACGTTGCTGAAAAAATAGTTGGAGCAACGCGTAATAAACTCACCACCATTCTTTGTGTCGGCGAGCACAGTCGTGACGAGCACGGCACACACTTTAATGAAGTGAGTGCACAGCTGCGCGCCTCGCTTTTGGGGTTTCCTAAGGGCGAAGCAAAACGTCTCGTTGTCGCGTACGAGCCTATTTGGGCGATAGGTGCGAAGGCGGTGCGCCCTGCGACCCCGTCGGACTTTCGAGAGATGAGCATCCTCATTCGCCGCTACCTCACCGAATATTTTGGCAAAAAGTTGGCATTTGCAATACCCATTCTCTACGGAGGCTCTGTCGACGAGCGTAACGCTGAAGGATTTTTACGTGAGGGCGGTGCAGATGGGTTGCTCGTGGGGCGCGTCAGCCTCGATGCAGAAAAATTTTCTGCAATTATTCGCATTGCGCATAATATACGTTCCACATGACCCCCCTTCCGAGCATTACTGATGCTGAAGCACTTAAGGGTAAGCGGGTGCTACTTCGCCTTGATCTTAATGTCCCCCTACAGGGAGGAGTTATTCGTGACGTGTATCGCATTACGCAAGCGCTCCCCACGCTTGCGTACCTCCGCAAATCTGGTGCGCGTGTGGTCATTTTGAGCCACATGGGAAAAGGTGCACCAGATGACACACTCCGTCCCGTTGCAGAATACTTAAACAAACAATTTCCTCTCACCTTTTTGAATAAGCTCGAAAGCAAAGAGAATCTGCCCATCATAGAACGCATGCAGGATGGTGACGTCGTCATGCTCGAGAATTTACGACACAGTAAAGGGGAAGAAGAGAATGACCCTTCTTTTGCGCACTACCTCTCTACGCTTGGGGATATATACGTCAACGATGCTTTTTCGGTGTCGCACCGTACACACGCCTCCGTCGTTGGTGTCGCGGCACTCCTTCCTCACTATGCAGGGCTACAAATGGCAGAAGAGGTCTCACGATTGGCCTTGACCTTCGATCCCGCACGCCCGTTCCTCTTTGTGCTCGGAGGGGCAAAAATTTCTACCAAAATGTCGCTACTCAAAAAGTTTATTAGTATCGCCGACCACGTTTTCGTTGGTGGCGCGATCGTAAACAACCTCCTCAAGGCAAAGGGCTATGAAATAGGCACCTCTATACACGACGATACTGAAGTCGATGGGCTCTCTGACCTACTAGGGAGTGAGCGACTATTATTGCCCTGCGATGTGGTGGTGAAAAACGATGCGGGGTCTGGGGTGCGTGACGTTCTGCGCGTGACAGAGGGAGACATGATTGTCGATGTAGGGCCAGAAACGATTCGCCATCTCGAAAGCGTTGTCGGCGCCGCGAAGCTTATCGTGTGGAATGGCCCCTTGGGATTTTATGAAGAGGGTTTTACCGACGGGACGCGCGAGCTCCTCTCGCTCATCGCTTCCTGCCATGCCACGTCCATCATTGGTGGGGGTGACACCGTGGCACTCATCGACGAGCTTGGTATGGCCGACAAGTTTTCTTTTGTTTCGACGGGTGGGGGCGCCATGCTCGACTACCTCGGAAGCGGAACCCTCCCTGGCATAGACGCGCTCCAGAAGTAGCTACAATGTCCTCCCTTCGTGTGCTGAGGGCAACAAAGGGGTATTCTAAAAATATCGGTCTACTTTTTTTCTGATTTTATCAGCAATAATTTTTGACTTTTGAATAACCATTTTGTGCCGCCCTTTTTCAGTAAGAATTTCCGATAGGACACCCCACCCCTCTTCACTAAAGGCGAGACCAGTTTGTTTTGC
>JAYUQK010000015.1:0-16109 GCA_043756785.1 Candidatus Lloydbacteria bacterium
TGGCCGTCGTCAGTTCGTGGTTTGAACTGTTCCCTTAAGTGGGGTAACGAACGCAACCCTTGTCGTCTGTTACAAGTGTCAGGCGAGACTGCCCAGCCCTAAGCGCACAATACAATCATGTATTTCATGATCGTGATTGTGATTGCGAATTTGGGGCTGGGAGGAAGGCGGGGATGACGCCAGGTCAGCATGTCCCTAGATGCCCTGGGCTACACACATAATACAATGGAGGTTACAACGGGCAGCGACCCAGCAATGGTGAGCTAATCCTTAAAAAGCCTTCTCAGTCCGGATTGAGGTCTGCAACTCGACCTCATGAAGCCGGAATCGCTAGTAATCGCGGGTCAGCTAAACCGCGGTGAATACGTTCTCAAGTCTTGTACTCACCGCCCGTCAACTCAAGGGAGCCGGGAGTACCCGAAATCTCACCTCGTGTGGGCCTAAGGTAAGCTCGGTAACAGGGAGTAAGTCGTAACAAGGCACGGGTAGCGGAAGCTGCTCGTGGATCAATTCCAATTTGGAGCGTTGATGTTTCCTTCGGGATACAAAGACTGATAGTCGATTAGTGCGCGAGCATTAGGGTTATGGTAAAACACCCCAAAGGTTACTGCTTAGTATGCGAGCGATGCATACCGGATTAAGGCCTCCCAATACGTCAGGAGGCAAAGTGGAACGAGACAAAAGAAAGCATTCTATGACTTCTTTATGTTTCTTCTTTCTGAATTTGCATAACTGATTTATTTTTGGATGTAACACACTATATATTTCAAACACAAACCCCACTCATATTGAGTGGGGTTTGTGTTTTTTGTGACATGGCAGATGCGAGTGTTCTTTGTTATACTCTAAAATATGTGGGCAAAGCGACGTCGGACTACTATCGTACTCATTTTACTCGGCGCTTTCGGGCTTTTTGTCTTATTACCATATTGGCTCACCCACCAAGAGGTTCCTACGTGCACAGACCTTAAGATGAATCAGGACGAAAAGGGTGTCGACTGCGGAGGTGCGTGCACGCTCGTGTGCCCTGGTGGTGCCATGCCGCTCACGCTTTTGTGGACAAAAGTTTTCCCCGTACGCGCAGGTGTATACGACGTCGTCGCATATGTGGAAAATGCAAATTTCACCATCGGTGCCCCGAGGGTTCCATATATCGCGAAGCTTTACGACAAGGAGGGGATTGTCATCGCAGAGGAGCGCGGGGAGACGTATGCAAAACCCAATGAACGATTTTTCATATTTAAAGGAATCGTCCTCACTGGAGATAGGGTTGCCGCAAGTGGGAGTATCGAAATTGTGGAGACGTTCGCTTGGTACACAGAAGCGCGTGCTGAGCAGCAGTTTTCAGTGGAGAGTAAAGTACTCACAGGTTTTGATCGAAAGCCGAGGCTCAGTGCAACACTCAAGAATTCTTCCCCGACCCTCTATCGCAACGTGGACGTAACCGCGGTTGTGTATGACACAAAGGGCGAGCCCATCGGTGTCTCCTCGACCATCGTCGAGAAGATAGAAAAAAATGGTTCAGAGAATATATTTTTTACATGGACAAAGCCGTTCAACTTTGTCTCAGAGTCCGAGGGGTGTGAACTTCCTGTCGATGCCCTTCTTTTGCTCGACCGCTCAGGGTCGATGGCGTCCGAGAGTAAAAACCCCCCCCAGCCATTCACGCGTGTTCGTGACGCCACGGCAGCATTTGTCAGCTTTCTCTCCTCGAAAGACCAAGTAGGGATGATCTCGTACTCAACAACGGCCTCGAACCCCGTCGACGTTCCACTCATGAGCGACCTTACGCGCGCGACGGGGCGTATTCTCGCGACCACGATGGGTGCTGAAGGTATACAATATACAAATACTGGTGATGTCCTTTTGCGCGCACAGGAAGAGTTCGAGACGCAGAGGACTCGTGAAGACGCAAAGAAGGTCGTGGTACTCCTCACTGATGGAGAGGCACTCGAGCCTAACCGCCCCCTTCGTGACGGAGAACCCGAGTTTGCAAAAACGTATGCAAAAGAAATGGCGCGTGCGCTTAAGGATTCGGGTATAGCCCTCTATACGATAGGCCTAGGAGTAAACGCAAACGCAGATTTTCTCAAGTCAATCTCGACTACACCAGAGTACTACTTCCCATCCCCGTCGGTCGCGGATTTGCGTGACGTGTATGGCAAGGTTGCCTCGGCTATGTGCAAAAAGGGCCCGTCAGCGATTGAGATTATTCCTCGCATCAAATGATGGACCGCATACGTCTGAGGCTTGGGCACATTGACTGGATACTCCTCGCGGGGACACTCCCCATCGTCTTTGCGGGGCTTGTTTCCATGTACGCATTTGCGGGGGTGAATAACTTTTTTGAGAGACAGGTCTACTGGCTCGTTATTGCACTCTCTGTTTTTTTTATTTTCGCACTCGTCGACTTTCGTGCACTACGGAAAACAAATACAATACTACATATTTTTCTGGTGTTTACGGGACTGCTGGCACTCCTTTTTCTTTTGGGAAGTGTTTTTAAGGGTGCCCAATCTTGGTTTAATCTCGGGGTTTTTGCAGTGCAGCCCGCAGACCCAATGAAACTCGTACTGATTTTGATGCTTGCAAAATATTTTTCACGGCGACACATTGAGATTGCCCATGTGAAGCACATTATCATTTCCGCACTGTATGCAGGCATACCCATTCTCCTCGTGCTTGCACAGCCGGACTTTGGCTCTGCGATTATATTTTTTATGATATGGCTGGGGATGATGATGGTCTCGGGCATTTCAAAAAAACATCTCTTTGTGGTCTTTGCGTGTGGTGTGCTCGCCTTCCTTCTCCTGTGGGTGGTCGCGCTGCATCCGTATCAGAAGCAGCGCATCAAGACATTCATACACCCACTCACCGACATTCGTGGCACTGGATACAACGCATACCAGTCCACGGTTGCGGTGGGATCAGGGGAGCTTTTGGGAAAAGGTATTGGGTACGGGACGCAGTCGCGCCTGAAGTTTCTCCCTGAGCACCAAACAGATTTTATTTTTGCTTCTTTTGCAGAAGAGTGGGGGTTCATTGGGGTCGCACTCCTGCTTCTGTGCTTCGGCGTCGTTATCACGCGGATACTTTTGGTGGCGACGACGGGGGCGACCAATTTTGAAGTATTATATGCGATGGGTTTGGCAATATTTATTATGACGCAATTTACCATTCATATTGGTATGAACATTGGGCTTTTGCCCGTCACGGGGCAGACCCTCCCTTTTATGAGCTATGGAGGCTCACACCTCGTTACCGAATTTGCGGGCCTAGGGATTTTGATGGGCATGAGGCGGTTTGCCAGAGTGTCCCATCCAGACAGAATGAAAAATGAGTTTTTAGGAATATAGCCGCTCGGGATTCCTCTGCTTGAGGAAAACAGCATCAATTTTTTCTTGCGAAAAATTGTGCTTCTGCTCAGCGTGGCAGGCTTCGCAAGGCGAAGACCAAGCCCCGCCACAGGTGCCTCCGCAAGTTTCCTCAAACAGAGAAATCCCTCGCTTAAGAAGAGTGACGCTTCAGTAATGAGGTAGCGTCGCGAATTAACTTTGGACTGTCTATTGGATTGTAGAACTTGAGTGACGGGACCTTTTCGATGGGTACCCATTCTGCTTTCTTTGCGTATAGCTTTTCGTCTGCGTCGAAGTTTGCATCCGATATTTCTCCGCCAGTAGCTTCACAGAGAAAGTAAATGAGCGGGGTTTGAAATGGTTTTTTCTTGATTGGGTGGAAAAAGAAGTCATCTTGTACCAATAAAACTTGAACTGGTTTTACGATTATTCCCGTTTCTTCCATGACCTCGCGCGCGAGCGTGTCAGTGAGGAGTTCGCCTAAGTCTACTCCACCACCAGGGATGTCATAGCCATCGCCAAATTGTGGAACAAGAAGGACTTTTCCATCCTTGATAACTAAACCATACACAGATGGGCGGAAAGAGAGCTCGCTCGCCAGTACCTCCACTGTGCCACCGTCTATTGTTCGGCAAGTGATTTTCTTTTCCATATCCACAAATTTTATCAGACCGAAGCAGAAATGTCTGTATTGTTTTTTCAATTACCAAACTAGTGCCTATAGGCACCAGTTTGGTAATTTATGAAATCAAGTTTGAGGCAGATACCTTTAAGGTTTTTCGTAAATGGCGAAGGTCTCGCGTGCCATTGTTTCGACACTAAAGCGGTCGCGGATACGTGCTTTGAGTGTGTCTCCAAGCGATGCTCTACGCTCGGGGTTTTCAATGAGGTATTTGAGTGCACGTGCAATTTCGGAAGGATTTTTTGACTGGATGAGGATCCCGCTTTGCATGTCGTCGATGACTTCAGGTATCCCACCTACTGCGCTCGCGATGGTGGGGAGTCCTGCATTGCCCGCCTCGAGAATGGCATACGGAAATGCTTCGGTAATAGACGGAAGGAGGAATGTATCAAATGCACTTACGAGTGTGTCTGCGTTCTCCTTATATCCCACTAGATAGACTTCATTTTCCACCCCGAGCGAGTGTATGAGTGTTTCAAGTTTTATGCGCTCCTCACCTTCACCGATGATGATGAGGCAAATTGGGGTTGAGATTTGCTTCTTGAGGAGTGCGACACCTTCGACGGCATAGGAGAGCCCCTTGTTGGTGTGTAGTTCTGCGACGGTGCCTATCACGAATGTATTCGAAAGATCACGCCCTTCAAGGGGTGTATTTACGGTGACGATAGTGCGTGCATCTGTTCTTGAAGAAAGTAGAATTGCATGTATGCCGTTGTGCACCACTTGAAGCTTATGCCACACAAAAGGGAGTGCGCTCACTTGCTCTCGCGTTTTCCTCGATACCGCAATGGTCTGATGAGCAAGCTCAATGGTGGTCCAGTGTAGTAGTCCTATGAAGAAACGTGCGAGGTCGCCCCTCTCCTCGTTGAATGCCCAGCCGTGCCCTGTGAAGATGATGCGAGCGGGGATACCACTCTTGCCAAGAAATTTTGCAATCCACTGCGAGACATTTGAACACCGCGCCGCAAGTGCCCCCAGCCCGCCCATCTTTGAGCTGTTGAGGTGAATAATGTCGGGACGCTCCGCACCAAAAATATCGAGTAAAGCAAAAAAACTTTTCACATCTGAAAACAAGTTGATGTCTCGCTCGAGACTTTCGATGGTGATAGTGCAAATGCCACTTTCGCGTAGTTTTGTTTCAAGTGTGCCGTGTCCACCGAATCCTACTACTACCTCGTGCCCCGCTTTTTGTGCTTCACATGCGAGGTCATAGACATAGCGTTGCGCTCCACCAAAGTTTGACTTGGTGATGAGGTAAAGAATTTTCATTTGTATAAGTATAACAATAAGAAGGGGAGTAATGTTATTTGACCTTTCAATGGGTGTTTAGTATATTGTGCAGAGAAAAATCTAAAGGTAGTCCTATGTTTAGTTGGTTTTCTGCACTCTTAGCTGCACGACGACTCCATCTGCGTGATAAGGGGAAAATGCCCTTATTTATTGGGGATGATGGGGAACTTTACGGGCGCACTCATCGCATGTGTAGTACTCGCTTAAGGGTTGGAATCGCAACGAACCGTGTTGCGGTGGGTTACTGCCCCCGATGTGAGTACATTTTGCCGAGAGTAGGCCAGCCGGCGCCACCACCTCAAAATACAAAAGATGTTGATGAGGGGGATGGGATGAGAACGTCTGCGCACGGCACAATGCTCAAAAGGGTTAAATAGTATATATTCCCGCCCTATGCTTTGGAGTTAAAATTGCTTCCTTTTGGGGAAGCTTTTTGTTATCGTAACTACATGAAACGGTTGCCATCGGTACAAATATTAGCCATATTTATTGGGGACGTTGCCCTGCTTTATTTTTCATTGTGGGTGACTCTTGTGCTCCGCTATCTGGAGCTCCCGAGCCTCGCGCTCATATTGGCACACACACTCCCATTCTCGTATCTTTTTGTGGTATGGGTACTCGTGTTCTATATCGCAAGTCTGTACGAGCCACACACGGTCGTCTTTAAATCAAAAATTCCTGCAATGATATTGAATGTGCAAGCGATCAACAGTATTATCGCTGTGCTCTTCTTCTACCTCATCCCTTCGTTTGGCATTACACCCAAGACAACATTGTTCCTTTACCTTCTGGTTTCATTCCTCTTTATCGCTGCGTGGCGCATTATTGGGGTGCAGTTTCTTGGGTTACGCAAAAAAGAAAATGCATTAATTATTGGTGGCGGGGACGAAACCAGAAAACTCCATGCAGTAGTAAACGCGAACCCGCTTTATCCGATGTATTTTGTGAGCATCCTCGATCTTGACGTCGCCGACCCCGCGGGCATCGAGCACCACATCGCCACCGTGCTTCGCGAAAAAGAAGCAACTCTTGTGGTGATCGACATGAAGAATGAAAAGGTGCTTCCCGTGTTGCCGAAGCTCTATGAGCTCATTTTCTCCCACGTGCGCTTTGTCGAGCAGTATCGTATTTATGAGGATATTTTTGACCGCATCCCACTTTCGCTTGTCGGGCATGAGTGGTTTCTCGAAAATGTTTCTTCGCGGGCGCATTTCGGGCATGACCTGTGGAAGCGGAGCATGGATATCGTGCTGTCTCTCGTCCTCCTTGTCCCCGCGCTTGCGCTTTATCCCTTTGTGGCTTTTGCGGTATGGTGCGAAGACCACGGACCGCTCTTTTATACACCCATGCGCATAGGCCGTGGAAATCGCCCTTTTCGTATTTATAAATTTCGGACGATGAGCGTAATGGATGAAGGAAAACAGCTGGGAGCGAATACCAACAAGATTACTCGTGTGGGGCGTTATCTGCGTGCGTCACGCATCGACGAGCTCCCGCAGTTGTGGAATGTATTCTCCGGAGATCTCTCACTCATTGGACCGCGGCCAGAGTTCCCCGGACTTGTCGAGGTTTATTCCAAGCAAATTCCTTACTACAACATGCGCCACCTCATCAAGCCCGGGCTCTCAGGCTGGGCACAGGTGCACCACGAGAAGCCTCCGCAGACGGTGGGGGAGACAAAAGAAAAGCTCGCGTACGATCTCTACTATCTCAAAAATCGCTCACTCGCACTTGATATAAAGATAGCACTGAAAACCATCAAGACCCTGCTTTCACGCACTGGGCTGTAAAGGGGTGCGTACACCGCACGAGGAATTTTTATGCTGGCGCTTTTTGTTTTTTTGGGTAGTATGTGTGGATGCGCATCAATCAATACATAGCTGGGGCGACGGGTATGTCTCGCCGCGCCGCAGACAAGGAAATAGAGGATGGGAGGGTAAAGATCAACACCAAGCGCGCAGTCCTCGGCGCCGAGGTGGGGGCGGGGGATACGGTAACTTACAAGGGAGATATCGTTTTGCAAAAAACAGGAGAATACACCACGGTCATTTTGAATAAGCCGATAGGGTTTGTGTCCTCACGTAAAAAAGACGAAACAAACGCTCCCACCGTAATGGAGCTCTTACCCAAGGAGCTGCAGCACTTAAAGCCTGTCGGGCGACTGGACAAAGAAAGTGGGGGCCTACTGATGCTCACCGATGATGGGGATTTGCTCTACAAAAGTACGCATCCGAAATTTGAAGTTGAAAAGGAGTATCTTGTGGAGTTTCAAGAAAGACTTACGGCAATAGAGTTTGGACTCTGGCAAAAGGGTATGCGCTTCCGCGAGGGATGGGCCAAGGCAGTCAGCATTGTGCACGAAGTGGGGAATCGCTATCGCATTGTGATCCACCAAGGGATGACGCGCCAGATTCGCCGCATGGCAGGAAAGACGGGCAACACCGTGACCAAGCTCACCCGCGTGCGCTCAGGACAAAACGAGTTGGGGAAAATTAAAGTCGGCGCATGGGAGAAAGTTTGAGCAATATTTATTGCGAGGTAGAATGGGCTGATGAAAGATAAACAGATACAAAAACTTATTGCAAAAGAGGAGAAGCGAGAGCGTGCGGCGATTAACCTCATCGCGTCGGAAAATTATGTTTCCGATGACGTACGCGAGGCGCTCGGCTCCGTGTTTACCAACAAATATTCCGAGGGGTACCCCGGGCGGCGCTACTATGGTGGCAATGCGGTGGTGGACGAGCTTGAGACACTGACACAAGAGCGTGCACGCACACTGTTTAAGCTCTCCTCTAAAAAGTGGGCAGTGAATGTGCAGGCGCTCTCAGGGTCGCCCGCAAACGTCGCAGTATACACAGCGCTACTCCCTCATGATGGCACGGGGAAAATAATGGGTATGAAGCTTGCCTCGGGTGGGCACCTTACTCACGGGCATGGTGTGTCGGTCTCTGGGAAATTTTGGAAACAAGTCTCCTATGGTGTGTCAGAGAAGACAGAGCGACTCGACTACGCCGAGCTGATGCAGATCGCAAAGCGAGATATGCCCCACATCATCGTGGCGGGATTCACTGCGTACCCACGCAAGGTCGACTGGAAAAAGTTTCGCGCTATTGCTGACGCCGTCGGTGCGTATCTCATGGTCGACATGTCGCACATCGCTGGGCTCGTGGCGGGCGGTGCGCATGCATCCCCATTTCCGTACGCCGATATTGTGACGACCACCACACACAAGACATTGCGTGGCCCACGTGGCGCACTCATTTTTTCAAAAATAGACGCACGTGACATTGGCACAAAAGTAGATAAAGCAATATTTCCGGGGATGCAGGGTGGCCCCCATGAGAATGCGATTGCAGGCATTGCCGTCGCACTTCATGAAGCGATGCAGCCGTCTTTCAAAAAATATGCTGCACAGGTTGTCGCAAATGCAGATGCACTTGCGAATGAGCTCAGTGGTCTCGGGTGGCGTATCGTCTCTGGTGGTACCGACAACCACCTCCTGCTCGTGGACACGTGGAGGAATGGTGTGCCGGGGAAAGAGGCGAGCGAGCGCCTCGAGGCGGCGGGTATAATCGTGAACATGAATACCATCCCGAACGACACGAGGAAGCCGATGGACCCATCGGGTATTCGCCTTGGCACAGCTGCTGAGACCACCCGCGGCGCCAAAGAGCGCGACATGCGCGAGCTCGCCCATGTCATCGACGTCATACTGCGCAAATCTGCATAAGACTGCATTCGGTATAAAAATGAATTAATGAACAACATATTTAGATATGCCACCAAAAATGGAAGGGACTAGTCCAACATCAAATTTGGATAAAGAAGAAATAGACTTACAAAAGTTGCAAGAATATCACAAGTCTTTTGTGGAATTGACTGACAAACGTGATGAAGATGGATTACCTATTGGGGTTATTAGTTTAGAAAGTCTTCCTTTGCAGTATCGTAGAGCAATGGCTCTCAGCTTCATCAAAGAAGGGACGCCGGGGTATGTGATAGAGTACTTGCAAAAATATAATTTTGATACTGCTACTGAAAAAGAAATAGCATTAAAAGTAATTGAAATAGGAGGATTGATTAATGTTGCAGAGAGGATTCGTAATTTTAAAAGAATGGATAGAGAAGTTGCGCTTAAATTAGTAGAAGGAGGTGAAGGGTACAATGTTATTAGTAATATTGATTATATTGAGGGTGTGGACGTTGAAGAAGTTTGTAAACTTTTCTTTTCAGGTAAAAATCCTAAAGCAGAAGAAAGTGCAAAGGCAAAACTTGGTAAAGATTGGCTTGATGAACATTGGATTACTTGGTAAAAAAGGTGTCAGGTACCTTTTACTATTTTTATCTGGTATACTCTAACCATGCCGCGCGCACCCCGCATCGATGTTGGAAATGAGTTTTATCATGTGATCAATCGCGCGAATAATCGTACGCAAATTTTCCACAACGACAAAGAATATCAGCATTTTGAGAGACTACTAAGGGAGGCGAAAGAGCGCATACCAATGCGCATTCTCGCATATGTGCTTATGCCCAACCACTGGCATTTGGTCCTCCATACAGAGAACGATGGGGATTTATCACTTTTTATGCAATGGCTTACATTGACGCATGCACAGCAGTATCGCGCAAAAACGCAGACGATTGGGCATGGGCATTTGTATCAAGGGAGGTATAAGTCTTTTCTTGTCGAAAAAGATTCTTACCTCGTTCAGTTAATTCGCTATGTTGAGCGAAATCCACATCGTGCAAAATTGGTACAATCGGCCGAAGAGTGGAGGTGGGGGAGTGCGTGGCGCAGGTATTACGGAGACACAAAGGAGCGTGGATTCCTCGATGCGCTTCCAATTGATTTACCACGAGGATACCGCATTTCGTTAAACGAAAAAGAAGACGATGAGCAGTTGCCCACTATCCGCAACTCAGTAAATAGGGGGCGACCACTCGGTGCTGAACGTTGGGTTGGAAAAAAGGTTTCTCAGTTCGGACTCTTGCTGACGGTGCGGAGTCGCGGAAGACCAAAAAATAGTGAAAAAGGTACCTGACACCTTTTTGGGGCTTGTGTTTTTGCGGGGGGGTAAGATTTGTGGATATGATAAATAAAAATAATGCACCAATGGATTTCGACCCGAGGGCAGATTATTTAGGAGAGACAAGAAATGCTGAGTTGGCAGCTGTGACTGCTCCCGAAGTAACCGATGTCGAAGTTGACCCGGTCGCAGTTGCAGAAGATGAGGCTACGCGAGTAGAAGTTGCTACTAGAGGACAGGGTCAAGTTACGGATTTGCGGTCAGGAATTTTAGAAACTCTTCGAGCTGGGCGTGAAGGAGAAATCTCTGAGCAGGATCGCAAAGATGCTGCATACGTCGTTGAGCGTTCCTTTAAGGACGGATACAAGGACGTAAAAGACATCAATAGTCTTTTTGATGAGATGAATCTCACGCCAGAACAAAGAAAAACAGCACTTCTCGATGGTATCGCGTCAAAGCTCACCGTGGGCAGATCCTACCCAGTACCAGAAATCAACTATCTGATGGAGAGTTTTGGTTTAACGAAAGAAGATTTCGTCGGCACTGAGATTCAAAGAGTTGCCATTAATATACTTGATGGGGCGATAGAAAGAGAACTCGCACGTGGGGCGGATAACGTGGACGAGAATGATGTAACGTTATCACGAGCTGTATTGAACGATAGTGTTGTTGATAGCCGTATAAGAAATCTTTTTGACGCAAGGAAGAAGAAGTAACTATTTTACGAGGTGGTTCTGTGCTTTGTGTTATGATTCTTTCCATGCTTGTTGATGGAAAAAAAATAGCAAATGAGCTACGCGATGTACTGGCCCAGAATGTGGCAAGGTTTCCTCGCCCACCCACACTTGCCATCGTCGTGGTGGGGGAGGACCCTATCATTGAAAGCTTCGTGCGCATCAAAAAAAAGTTTGGTGCATCTATTGGGGTACACATGATTGAAGTGCGATTTGCCGCTACGGTTTCAGGAGAGCTCCTCAAAGATGATGTAACCGCACTGTGTAAAAAAGGTGATGTAGATGGCGTCATCATCCAGCTTCCGCTTCCATCGCATATCGACACACAGGCAATATTGAATACTGTACCCACACTAAAGGACGTTGATGTGTTGTCGCAGGATGCAATCGCGCTCTTTGCGCGTGGTGATGCAGCAATCTTTCCACCAGTGGCAAGCGCGGTGCAAGCGATTCTCGAGCGTCATCAGGTGGACGTAGCAGGGAAGGAGGTGCTCGTGCTCGGATACGGAAGGTTGGTGGGCAAGCCCGTGTCGATACTCCTCCGTCACAACCATGCACACGTGACCGTCGTCGATAAGCCCATTGCCGACTTAGCAGTGCATGTGCGCGAGTCAGACATTATTATTTCTGGAGTGGGCAGCCCAGAATTGATCACACCAGAAATGCTGAATGATCACGCGGTGCTTATTGACGCGGGGACGAGCGAGCAGGGGGGAAAGATCGTGGGGGATGCGCACCCTTCGTGTGCTGAGCGCGCCACATTACTCACCCCCGTGCCTGGTGGAGTGGGGCCAATTGCTATCGCCATGCTTTTCAAAAATCTCCTCATCCTTGCGAGCGGGCACCACGAAGCGGCATAACTCTTGTATAATAGACCCATGCTCGTCGACCTTATCGCACTCAATGAAAAAGTTTTTCTGGTTGTCTACCACCTGCTCGGTCCCGCGTCTTTTGTTTCCCCAGTCACTATATTTTTTGCGCAGTGGTTCCCGTGGATTCTCGGTGCATTTCCATTTGTCTACGAGCTGTACCTTCGCGACGAAGGAAAGATTTGGCCAACTCTACGAAGAATCTACCTCGCCCCAATAATCGTGTATGGGGCGACCATGCTCATTAAGTTTTTTTATCAAACGCCAAGACCTTTTGCAGCACTCGAGATCCCACCTTCCTTTGTTGTGGGTAGCGACCCGTTTGGACTCGCATCTTTCCCATCCTCTCATGCGGCATTCTTTGCCGCTCTCGCAGTTACCATGTATTTCTGTAATCATAAAATAGGGAAATGGTTTTACGTTGGCGCGGTGCTCATTGGTGTTGCCCGTATCGGCTCTGGGGTACATTGGCCTGTCGATATTTTGGCGGGGTTACTCATCGGTGCCATCCTCGGCTTCCTCATTGAAAAAACCCTTGAGCTCATGTGGAAAAATAACTCACCGAAGTGCTAAGCGGGCTTTGGAGACTGGCGGTTTCTCATAAATAAGGTAATGTATTATCGTGCGTGCTGCCGACCTTGAAAGCTTTGTCCACCCGTAGCTCAGTTGGTAGAGCGGTCGTCTTATACACGACTGGTCCCTGGTTCGAGTCCAGGCGGGTGGACAAAGTTTTGAAAGTATAGGTTTTTACTCAAAATGGCTTTGGGTGCGGTCTTCGAGGTGGGCTTTGCATTTTGGGTATTTTAGGAGGGTGATGTCTTCGCTGAGTATGCGTTTTGCTTCCTCACGAGCGGCCTCGACCATTTTGAGATTTTTGATGGCTTCCATGCCGATGTCGGAGATGCCCCACTGTTTACCTCCGCCGAGCTCACCCGCACCGCGTAGTGCCAAATCCATCTCCGAGAGCTCAAAGCCATTCTTGGCTTCGGTGAGTGCCTTCAGCCGTTCGAATGTTTTTGCCGTTTTCGTTTCAGAAAATAAATAGCAATATGCTTGGTGCGTGCCACGCAGTACGCGCCCGCGAAGCTGGTGGAGCTGGGCTAGGCCAAAGCGCTCCGCTCCCTCGATGATGATCATCGTCGCATTCGGCACATTCACTCCCACTTCGACGACCGAGGTCGCCACGAGGATGTCGGTGTCGCCCGCGGCAAAGAGCTCCATCACGTCGTCTTTCTCGCTCGGTTTCATTTTGCTGTGGAGGATGTCGATCTGGAATTCGGGGAATACCTTCTCCTGCAGCCGCGTCGCTTCTTCTTTGACGGACTTCGCAATGATTGCCTGCTCTTTTTCGGGATCAGGCTCGTCGATGCGGGGGCAGATGACGTATGCCTGACGCCCTGCTTTTATTTCTGAGCGAATTTTTTCATACACACTTTCGCGTTTTCCGAGCGGCACGATTTCGGTGATGACGGGCTTTCGGCCGGAGGGCATCTGGTCAAGTATGCTCAAGTCGAGGTCGCCATAGAGGGTGAGCGCGAGTGTGCGCGGTATGGGCGTCGCCGTCATAGAGAGGAAGTGTGGTGCACGAATATTTTTTCCATCTTCTTTTTGTACCAGCTTCGCGCGCTGTTTGGTGCCAAAGCGATGTTGCTCGTCGATGATGACGTAGGCGAGGTGTTTCCATTTCACTGCCTTTTGTATGAGCGCATGTGTGCCGATGACGATGGGGATTTCTCCGCTTTCGACCCATTTCAAAAACTGTGTACGCGATATGTCTGTCCAGCCGCGCGGGTCCACCTTTGAAGGAAACTTTTTGCACCCACTCCCCGTGATAAGGCCGATGCTTATGCCGGTGCCCACGAAATATTTAATAAATGACTCGAAGTGCTGCGTCGCGAGAATCTCCGTTGGGCACATATATCCCATCTGCAGATTTCCAAAACTTTGACCTTGCGGCCGCGTCGTCACCGTGGCGTAGGTCGTTGCGGCGGCAACTGCAGTCTTACCACTCCCAACGTCGCCCTCAAGGAGGCGGAGCATTGCCCGAGAAGAGGTAAAGTCGGCAAATATAGTGTCTACTGCTCTTTGCTGTGCGTCTGTGAGTGGGAAGCCTAAACGCTCCACAAATTCATCCACGTTCTTTTTGTCGGGAGTGATGAGAAATGTGGGATTTTGCTCGTACAGCATTCTTGCCTGCTGCCGCTCCAGCTGGATGAAAAATATCTCTTCAAATGCGAAACGCTTCTTTGCGGACTGTGCATGTTTTTCGTCGCGCGGGGCGTGGAGCCACACGAGCGCGGTTGCAAGTGTGGGGAGGTTGTACCGAGCGATAATATCGGAGGGGATGGGGTCATGGAGCAGGTCGAGCACACCACTCGCCGTCACGCGGCGTAGCGTGTGATAGAACCATCGCGAGGTGATGCCCTTGGACTCTGGATATACGGGCAAAAATCGCTCCTGCGGATCGATGCCACCCTCGCCAAACAGTGAGGGGGAGGCGTCTCGTGGAAGCTCTGGGATTTTTTCGAGCTCGGGGTTGATGAGGGTTATTGCCCCACCGCGCACTTTGACCGTGCCTGATGCGCGCACAAAGCTCCCCACGACCGCCATCTTTGCCATATAAGGCTGGTTGAACCACACCAGTTTCATTTTCCCTGTTTTGTCGCGCAGCGTCGCCTCGCCCATCGGCATGTGCCCCCGAAAAGATTTTTTCGTCCCTGTCTTCTCTATCTGCCCATAGAGGGTGACACGCTCACCGTCCTCCGCGAGCTCTATGGCAGAAGATTTTCCTGCGTCGATGTGGCGCACGGGGAGGTGATAGAGGAGGTCGAGAATAGTGCGCAGCCCCAACTTCGTGAGGGCTTTTTTCTGCGCCTCATCGAGACGAAAATGGCTTGTGATAAGATCGCTCGGCTGCATCGGTGCTTTCTCTGCTTTCTGCATAGCACCAATCATACGTAAATAGGGGGAGGGTGTCACATTTTTCATCTTCTGCTATACTCCCTGACAGTAAAGTTCTTCGATTTTGGGGTAACATATGAACCTCTTTAGCGGTATATTCGCACCCTCTTTTTGGGAGGGCTTTCTCATCGCCTTTGGGCTCATTCACGTGACGATGGTGGCCATAACGGTCTATTTGCATCGTGCGCAGGCACATCGGGCGCTTGTGCTCGGACCATTCCTTTCTCACGTTTCCCGTTTGTGGCTTTGGGGTACGACAGGAATGGTAACCCGCGAATGGGTGGCAATCCACCGTAAGCATCACGGACACTGCGAGATGGAGGGGGATCCGCACAGCCCTCAAGTATGGCTTAAGAACGTGACGAGCGGGTGGAAGCGTGCGCTCTTGATGCTCTTTTGCTGGATACCATGGCGCGGGGTACGCAAGTATGTCGACGAGTCGCACATACCAGAGACACTCGCGCGTTACGGGGCGGGAACACCTAACGACTGGATGGAGCGCAATGTGTACTCGCGTTTTCCGAAGACGGGTATTCTGATTACGCTCGGCCTGGACATCTTATTTTTTAGTGCGCTACCTGGTTTTTGTATCTGGCTGGCACAGATGGTCGCGACACCAATACTCGCGGCGGGCGTTATCAACGGCATCGGACACTTTTTTGGGTATCGCAATGCTGAAAGTAAGCATCGTGTCACCGGCGTCGTCGACGCTTCGAGGAACATCGTGCCGTGGGGAATATTGATCGCAGGAGAGGAGCTGCACAATAATCATCACGCAGACGAGCTGTCCGCGAAGCTTTCTGTGAAATGGTATGAATTCGACATTGGTTGGCTTTATATTCGTATTTTTGATGCACTCGGGTTGGTGACGAGCGTTCGACCTAGGGAGCCGAAATAACGATGTTTTGAAGCGCGGGAATTCCCGCGTTTTTTCTTTGTGTGATTTTTGGTATAATGGGAAGAGTTATTTATCTATTATATTTTACTCATGCACAAGAAAACCCTCGCTTTTATTCTCCTGCTCGTACTCACTGTGTCTGGCTTTGTCTTTATGCGCGACAAAAAAGTTACTCCAGTGGGTATTCTTGACGCTATCCCCACCAAGGAGGTGCTTCTTAAAAATGGCGAAACATACGAGCTCACTGCGGGGTATGTGATGAAAAGTATTGCGGGGAAAAAAGTAAAGA
>JAYUQK010000016.1:0-5468 GCA_043756785.1 Candidatus Lloydbacteria bacterium
CTGAAGGAAGGGCCTATGCTGAGGAAATCTTTGCGCAAATGGAACCCCGCGTTGCCCCTCCAAATGAAATTCAGGTTGTACACAAACTGGGGGAGAAGCTCACCATGAGAATCAGTGGGAAGTACGACGCACTTTTTGTTCGCGGAAAGAGAGCATCTGTATGTATGATGGTTGTCCTCGGCACCGAGGAGGTTCCCCAAAAAGAGATCCAAATTGATACACTGCGAAAAGCACGTAAAATAGCGAAAGAGTATTTCCGAGATACACACACGCTCGACCTCTTCACAACAAGAGCTTGAGTCCGAGGTATCCACATGCGCGACCCACAAGGTTGCGCTTTTTTTATAACGGAGTGGTATACTTTACGCATTAGCCATAACGCTTAGTCATGCAAGACAATCACGTCTACAATTTGATGAAGCAGTACGTTCAGGAGCATAAAAGCCTCTGGCGTATCAAGCGGGACTATATCAAAGATGCCAGAGGGCACTCAGATGCAGTCACGTTTTGGAAAAAGATGCAGAAAGATAAGGAGACGCAACTAAAAGAGTTGCAGGCACTTATAAGAAAGTACAATAAATAGTACGCGCTTCTTTTTGGGCAAAGCAAAAAACCCCGTGTCCGCAAGCATGGGGTTTTTTGTTACCCAAACTCCTAGAGCAACGAGGCAAGCTCTGACAAACTGGTGACAACCATGTCGGGCTTCAGGTGTTCTGTGTGTACTCCATCCTTCGATGGGACGCGGTCAATGCGTACGCAGCGTATGTGTGGGTTTATACGCTTTACTTCGTCGATATTTTCCGGCAAGTCGTCAACGAATGTGTGCTCCCAGCCGGAGTCGCCCACGCGCTTTAGATACGCCTTTGCTGCCTCTCCCTTCCCCGATAGAATCCCCTCCCCGCCCGCGACAATGAGCACGTCGTCGCAATACGGAAGGATCCCCGACCCACGAATTTTTTTGCGCTGTAGGATTGTGTTTAGTGCGTAAGTAAGGATGACGATGCGATACGTTTGGCGCATGCGTGTTAAAAATTCTATCGAGTCAGGATAGAGATACAATGCAAAGTCAGGTGGGAGAATGTGCCCGCCCGTAAGCGCCAAGATGCGGGAGAAGCGGTCCTCACCCAGCCACGCATACAGCTGGTCTGTATCAAAAAGCGTGCGGTCAAAGTCGAGAAAGAGTACGGGCTTCATGTGGCCTCACTATAGCAGAAGTCGTGATGCAAGAAAAAATCAAGAAACAATATTACAAAAAGGAAAAGCCGCCCCATGTGGTAAGGCGGCGGTATTCGTTTTTCAGGTTACTTTTTGCAGGACTGATGCCCGATGACTGCACCGGCGACTGCGCCGATAGGTCCGCCGACGAGCGCACCCACACCAGCACCACCAGCCGTACATTGCTCGGTTTTGGTGACGGTCACCGTGCTGCACCCGAAAAGCGTGGCAGAAAAAACAAAGGCAGACAAAATCAAACTCGCACGTTTCATGAAAAGCTCCTTAGGAAAAGGTGGAAACTCCTTGCTTAGGATAACACAGAGGGAGGCCGGAGTACACTTTTTTGTACCACGCTGCATTATTGTTTTTTCAAGTGCAAAAACTTGACACCTTCAACATTACTTGCTATAATCTATTATGGATAAAGGGAGTTCGTCCCCTGTCCATTTTGCTCGTTTTTTGACAATTTGTGTTTCAACTTTCAACTCAAGGAGTATTTCATGACAGCAGTATTACATTCTTTTGCGGATCTGAGTACGGTGCGCGTTGACACGCAAGCGGGACCCGAAAGTGCGCCTGATGCGGTGACAACCAAAGTACAGGTGCCACCGCGCCCACAGAAGCAACAACCAAAGGCGCGGAGTGATGCACCACCAAAAATGGTTTGGGGTGACCCAGCCTTCATGAAAGTCGCCGAATTTCTCTCGTTAGGGGAGCCGATGGTGCGGGCGCTGGTCAAGAACAATCTTGATCTACGGCACAGGACACTCCTCGAAGTTGAAGTGGAGGTGCCTGGCGCCCCTGCAAGTTGGGTTTTATTCGAGCTGATGATTGACACCGAAGGCCGCGTCAAACTATGTGTGCGCCCAAGAGCCGTTGGGCTCGGTGCCAAACTTACTGTGGGGTTTTCGTTCTTCATGAGCGAAATTTTGGCAAATACCCCCGCTCCCGAGGACCGATTTAAAGCCACGTATTACGTGCGCGCGATGATGGACTTGTCTGCGGCGCAGATGATGTAGGCAGCGGTCAACCCCGTGGGTCGCAAAAAAGCGACTTGTGGGGTGGCTCAAAAAATCAACCCTAAAAAAATGGAGGGCAGAATATGTCCAATATCCAAGGCAAAGTGATCCCGTTGTTCAGCAAGCCTCACGGCGAGGTAGTCTCTCCCTCAGGCACTGAAGTCTACCGTCACCGCCCGAACTATGATCTCACGGGTGTCCCGCTGAAAAAGCGCGATGCATACTCGGCGATCGCATATGACTGCCGCTTCGAGTTTCTGCTCGACTCGAGCACAAACGAAGGCACTGGGCGCGAGGTCTATAAGATTTTCCCGATCAAGTTTCAAGTGGTTTCCTTCGAAGAGGGGCGGATGCACGTTGATCAAACTCTCTTCGATGTGCATATCGACGAGCGTTTTTACATCCCACTCAGCCACGTACTCGGCTACGGCGACATCTGGGATGCTCCGGACTTCATGAGAGACGAGACCGTCGACATGTACGAAGAGATGGTGAAGGTCCTGCAGGCTGCCATCGTGCGCGCAGTCGAATGGAAAGCCCGCCAACCGCAGTAAGTGTGCTGTTTTTCCAAAGCCCTCCCTCGTGGGGGCTTTTTTGCACCGCATTTGACGTTGACAAGGGTGCACTCATGCCTCAGTATCATCACAGTTTGTTTCTTTTGAACTCTATTCTCGAGGGGTGTAATGAAAAAATTGCGCTATGTTTTATATGGGGTCTTTGTCCTCATTCTTATTGCGCTCATTTCTGTTTGGTATTCCTCGCGAAAGCCAATAGTGAGCGGTGTGCCATCTCCGTCACAAGTACTCGTGACCAAACTCGAGACCGAGCATACGCACACTGAATGCCCGAATACTTTTATGAGTTGGAACATTGCGAACTTCGGGCGTAGGCGCACAGACGAAGAGATTGCCTTTATGGCAAGCATACTTGCGCCAGCAGACATCGTGGCTATTCAAGAAGTAACTGCCGGCAAGCACTTTGGCGCACAGGCGATAGGAAAGCTAGCGGATGCACTCTCGCGTACGGGAAGTGCATGAGACTGTATCGTCAGTGACCCCACGATGCCGCCCTCGAGTGGAGTCGAGCGCTACGCATTCTGCTCAAAGAAGAAGTCGGTGCACTTTGATAGACACAAAGCACGCTTAGTGAAGGAGCTCGAGGAGGAGGTCGACCGCGAGCCATACACACTCTTCTTTGAGCCGAAGCATGGTAAGCCACTCGACGTCTTTACTATCCACGCTGTGCCCACCGCAAAAGCACCCATCAAGGAAATACGGGCTCTCACTTTCTCAAGCGCACTTGGAGATACTCCGCGAGCGATCGTCGCTGGCGACTTCAACATGCCCCCCAAAGAAACAGACCCCCTCTTTGCTGCAGTTGGATACCAAGGCCATATTGCTGAACTCACTTCCTTGCGGAAAAAAGTTACGGGAGCACAGTACCTCTCTCGACAATACGACAACATTTATACAAAAGGAGTGGAAGTTTGCACATCGGGAGCCGTCGACTTTGTGAAGAAAAGCTTCTCTCCCGTTAACGACGAGTCCCTCCTTCGGGCACTCAAGATAAGTGACCATCTTCCCGTGTTCGTCACCTTCAAATGAGTGGGTGATTCCCCGCCGCTGCGTCTTATTTGACCAGCGGTTTTTGTTTGCCGACATACTTTATCTGCGCTAGTATGGCCCACATGCGCATACTCGCTATTGAAACAAGCTGCGACGAGACGGCCATCGCCATCATCGAAAGTGATGGTGTTTTCCCCCATAGCACATTTAAGATACTCGCCAATCAAACACTCACGCAAATAGCAATGCATAAGCAGTATGGCGGAGTGTTCCCCATGGTGGCCAAGCGCGAGCATGCACGCACGCTCGTCCCCCTCCTCTGTGTTGCGCTCAAAGAGGCGGGGCTCTATAAAGAGTCGAGCCGGCACGTGGTGGAGAGCCCGCTCCGAGAGGAGTTCAAACACATGCTCGACCGTGAGCCAGAAATGTATGCACAATTTATTTCTGAGGTTCCCAACTGGAACCCACCCGCGATAGACATGATCGCGGTGACATCGGGCCCAGGGCTCGAGCCTGCGCTCTGGGTGGGCATCAACTTCGCAAAAGCACTTTCACTTGTATGGAAAATACCTGTGATGCCCATCAACCACATGGAGGGCCACCTCCTCACGCCACTTTTGGAAAAAACTGAAACGGGCATGCGGATGCGCGATACGGTGCTTCCCCTCCTCGGGCTCCTCGTGTCTGGTGGGCACACAGAGCTTATCCTCATGAAGGAGTGGGGTACGTACGAGCTCCTCGGGGAGACAAAAGATGACGCAGTGGGCGAGGCATTCGACAAGGTGGCGCGCGTACTCGGCCTTCCCTACCCCGGTGGACCCGAAATAGCAGCGTGTGCACAAAATGGAACACGGGGAGAGTACACGCTCCCGCGCCCAATGTTGCATGCACAAAATTTTGATTTTTCATTTTCAGGACTGAAGACCGCAGTGCTCTACCTCGTGCGCGACCTCGGCATACTCACTGAAACGCAAAGAAATAATATCGCGAGGGAGTTCGAAGAAGCGTGCGTGGAGGTGCTCACAAAAAAAACACTGCGTGCATGTGAGACTTTTGGCGCAGAGACTATCGTCGTGGGTGGTGGCGTCAGCGCAAATACGCGCCTGCGCGCAACACTCACGGAGCGGGCAGAAAAAGAGCAACCTCAGGTCTCGGTACTATTCCCCACCCCCGCACTGTCTACCGACAACGCACTTATGATCGCCATCGCCGCGGCATCAAGAGAAGGCAAAAAACATCCCCCACTTTCGTCCATCGTCGCAAACGGTAACTGGCGTATTACAAATACTCAGGCTCAATAATTTGTAGCAAAAAACCCTTGGTAGGGTTTTGTGTTCGCGCACTTAAACAAACCTGACGAGTGCCTCCCAATCCGCTACTGCCAAGCCATTTACTTCGAAGTCGTGATAATAGCTCCCCGTTTCACCTACTCCCTCGTGGGCCCGACCAGTGATAACGACTTGATCAACATCGAATTCTTGGCATAATATACAAAAATCGTGGCTCAATTTGACCCTTCCGTCTTGTTGTTAAGCCACAAAACTGTTAGAAATTAGCTACCATGGTTAAACAACGGCAAAATATGCCCAAATTGCGAGAGTCACAATGTTATCAAAAAGGGCATCCAGGATGGTCTGCAAACCTATCGGTGCACCTCATGCAGAAAGAG
>JAYUQK010000017.1:0-2106 GCA_043756785.1 Candidatus Lloydbacteria bacterium
GGTGGTGCGCAATCAGGAATAAGGAATAAAAATACCCCAGTATCTGGGGTGCTGTGCATTTATTTTTTTACTTACGCAGTTTTCCGCGAATGGCCCCAAGTATAAGCCGTGTCTCGATAATGGCTTCAAGCAGTGGGACTGCCAGCGTATCCATCGCTGGATCTTCCATCATCACATCACTATCAGTTTTTCTTTTTCCATCGAGTGCAGCGAGCTCGAGTGCACGTAAGCAGAGCATTCCCGTGTCGATAACGAGGTCATGCACGTCCTGTGGGCTGTTTGGCCCCTCGGCCGCGCGTTGTGCGCGAGCACTGTCTGCGAGTACCTGCACAAGTACTGCATAGAGTGGGTTCTCTGTCTTCGCCCGTGCAAGTATTTTTTTAAAGAATTCACGATTGGGCGTGTTTGCCTCTCTGTTGAGTCGGTTTAGGTTTACCCCACTGACTTCATTGAGTATCATGCAAATTTCTCCCTAGGTACATTACTTCTCTTAGGCTAGTCGCACGGACTCCTTTCGTCAATGGCCTCGTTGTTGTGCACCGAAGGCGGTTGTCAAAAGGCTCATTGCTTCATACAATGGTCTCTATATGGTCACCCCAGAGCTTTTGGATTTTATTCGTGAGGGACATGATAGGGGAACGTCCGAGGAGGCACTCCTCGCGATGCTCTTGGGTGAGGGTGGATGGAATAAGGAGGATGTCGACGAAGCATTTAAATCAATTTTCCACGCCCCAGTCGCAGTCCCCCCACCACCGACACCAGAACCCCCCCTACCCCCCCCACCGACAGTAGTGAAGGAGCCTGTCATACTGGAGACAAAGCATACCGAGCAGATGAGCCCCCCCGACGTAGTCACACCCACACCTACACCCACCCTCGCACTCGGCGAAGATTTCTTGGGGATTTTTGGTTCTACATCTCCCACTCCAAAGATTGAAATTATTTTCAACGAAGAAAACGTACCAGAAAGAGTAAACGAAAGAACGTTCGTAGTGGCAACCAGGGAAGAAATAAAAGAAGTCACACGCCCCACCCCGCAAGTGTTTGTGCCACCCACTCCTCGTGACACCGCACCACACATTGTAGACTTTGTGGCACTCGCACCACTGGGGGAGACTCAAGTGACAACAGAGACTCAAAAAGTTGCCCCCCTGAAGTTTAACTTTGAAAAATTGCGTACTGCGTCAGCACTAGGGATGACACCCACTACACCAGAGGTGAAAACTGCTGGTGCTGAAAATGACAAAAAAGAAACACAAGTCCCGCTCGGCGCAGCTTTGCCCACAACCGACGCATTTCCTGAACTGAAAAAAGTACTCCCGCCCGTGCTTGTCGCGGTGCCTTCGATCCTGTCTGCGCCCGCACAAATAGCAAAAAGTGACACCCTCTTAAAGACGCGTACGATGGCATCCGACATGCTTTTGCGTGGAATAAGTGACACCGCCATCCCCTCAGTAGAGAAAAAGGCCCCAATCGTCGTAGTCCCCGATGCCACACCAGCTGTTTTGGTAAAAAAGGAACCCTCGCCACCACCCGTAGTTTCGGTCTCCACGCTTTCCAAGGAGATAATCAAAAAGAATCATACAAGGCGACTGATGGCCCTCGCATTCGCCGTGCTCGGTGTATTATTGGGGATCAGTGCACTGGCATTCGGGTGGTCACGCTTTTCTGTACCCGACACCACACAAATGTTTGCCGCGGCGCAGAAAAGTTTTTTTGATCAAACTGCGTTTGGGTATGGCGCACAAGTTACAACCGCGCTCGAGATCTCCGCTATCTCTGGTGGTGCAAGTATGGTGAATAGTACCGTCAATATTGGACTCACTTCTTCCGGAAATCTTCTTTCTGGTGCGGCTGGGTACGGTGACGGCGTGCACCACCTTGTGCTTGACGGGGGTGTCACCTCAGGGGCGGTAGCGTGGCCTACGGACATCGAGGTGGATGTGCGCATGCTTGGGACTGTGCTCTATTTTCAACTCCTGAGCTTTCCCGCGACGAGTAACCTTGACCCCGAGTTGCGCGCAGGTCTGCGCCGACCTCGAGACCGACCCGGCGCGGGGGTTGCCCCCCGACGCGGCGGCGCAGCGGTTGGCCCGTCACGGCCCC
>JAYUQK010000018.1:0-15396 GCA_043756785.1 Candidatus Lloydbacteria bacterium
GGAATCTGGCTTTGTTGTATTGTAAATCACTGCATCAAAAACTTTCTTTTTTCCGATTGCCGACTCTAGTGTACGCACATAATCTGAGACAAGAAAGTCGTCCGTATGACCATGCTTATTCATGAGGTTAGCAATATAGATTTTTTTTGCTTTCGCGTGGATGAGTGCACGACCAACCCCGCTCACTAAAAAATTAGGAATGAGTGATGCATACAAGTTTCCTGGACCTACAATTATCAAGTCAGCCTCGGCTATTGCGCGAAGTGCTTTTGGGTTCGCTACTGCTTTCGGTTTTAAGTAAATGCGCTTTATTCCGAAGCGTGACACAAGCTGATAGTCGGAGAGTGCGGACTCACCAAATAGCATCTTGCCATTCTTCAACTCCGTTACGAGTTCGACTTTACTAAGCGTGACGGGCATGACGCGACCACGGATGTTTAAGATTTCCCCAGCAAGATTGAGTGCCCTGTCTAGTGAGCCCGTGACCTGCTCGAGTGTCGAGATAAAAATATTGCCGAAATTGTGTCCTGCAAGTTCACCTTTTGTGTAGCGGTGATTAAAGAGCTTGCGCATGACATGGTCTGATGGAGAGAGTGCAACGAGACACTGCCGCAAATCCCCAGGGGGAAGTACGCCGAATTCGTCCCGTAGACGGCCCGTCGAGCCCCCATCGTCTGCCATGGTCACGATAGCAGTGAGATCCAGTGGGTAATTTTTTAACCCCGAAAGCACAGTAAATGAGCCTGTACCGCCACCGATGACGACGACCCTTTTTGCTTTGGTCGAATTTGCTGAATTCATTTGCATATAATAACTCGACTTCATGAAGATACGTTACCATCACCCCGTGAACGCATCATGAAGGACGGGCAATCAGGGAGAGGAAACGCTCTAAAATAGCAGACTTGTCGTACTGCCTCACCCACACACGCGCAGATGCGGAAAAATGCTCATAGTCTACATCATGTTCCAGTAGATGCTTTGCGGCTAAAATAAAACTTGAAATATCCCCATAGGGCACAATGAAGGAGTGTCCCGCTGGTGGCGTCATCTCTCGCACTCCACCCACATCAGATGCCACATAAGGAAGCCCGACTGCCTGCGCCTCGGTGAGCACATGAGGAAAACCTTCTTCCTCGGAAGGAAGCAGGAACAGGTCCGCGATAGCATAATATTCATGCACTTTCTCTTGTGGCACAGAGCCCTCCATGCGCACATCATCAAGGAGTCCACGCGCGCGAAACTCCTCTTCGATACGCTCGCGCTCAGGGCCATCACCAAGTAGAACGAGTATGCGGTGCTTGCCGTTAGTCTCTTTTTGTAGTCCCGCAAATATTTCTGGGAGCAGGTGTGCGCCCTTGCGCGTAGCCAGTCGATGCACAAAGAGCAAAACCTGCACACCATCGGGAATATGCAATTTTCGTCGTATCGCCGACGTATCTACAGCACTACACTTTTTTTGCACACCCGCGACGTCAATCCAGTTTGGAAGCGTGACGATGCGCTCACGTGCAATATCGTAATATTTCGCATACCCGTCATGAAGTGCATCTGCTCCAGTAATAAGATGATCGATCATACGAAACACAAGGCGCTCGAACCATTCACGGAACCCACTACGTTTATAGAGCCACGGCATACCCGCATTCCAGTAGTACATATTCCCACCCAGAAGGCGCGTGATAAGTGCGCTCCAATACCCAGCGACAAATGAATAATGCACATACTGCGTACGATACCCACGCCAATGAAGTCCGATGAGTATCCATCCCATTTCAAAAAAACGCAGGAAGGGGGAAGTATATTTTTGTGTGCGGACTTTTTCTTTGGGAAATCCTGGTGGGGCGTCTCCTTTTTCAAGTACGAGCACAATGTCCAGATGCTCCAAAAGTGCGACCGCGAACTCCCCCACATAGCGAAAGTGGGTATGCGTTGCATATTCGGGAAGCACGAATGCAAGTTTGGGATTTTGTGCTAATTCCATATTGTGCAGTTACTTATGTATAATACAACAATACACACAAAGGTGGTGTTACCCACAACATGTCTAAACAAAAAATCATCCTCGTCGACCAAGACAACGTCATCGCCGACCAATTGGGGCATTTCCATACACTGCTCAAGCGTGACCACCCGCAGGTCTACGCTACATACAGTGGAGAGACTACTTCGCATGAAATCGAGGCTGATTTTGCGGTAGAACATGCTGCGCTTATCAAGTCTCTCCGCAACCAAGAGGGTTTTTTCCGTGACCTCCTCCCTGTCGCTGGAGCAAAGGAAGGACTCGTGGCACTGCGCGATGCTGGATTTGATGTACGCATTTGCACTGCACCCATTTGGGAATTCAAATTTTGCGTTCCTGAAAAACTTGAGTGGATAAAACGCGAGCTTGGCCATGAGTGGGCGGCAAACACTATCATTGCGCGCGACAAAACGCTGATTGTGGGTGACGTACTCATCGATGACAAGCCTGAGGTCGTCGGAGTACGTACCCCATCTTGGGAACACATACTTTTTGACCAACCGTACAATCGAGCAAATTCTACAAAGCACCTCGACTGGCAAAACTTTCGCCAAGTGCTTGATATCTAATCTGTGACGAGCCGAAGTAAACCCACGACAACCTCGTGGATTTTTCATCTTGTAAAAACACATCTCAAGCATGGCAGCAAGCACACTTACTCATCTACGCACATTTACACGCACCAAGATTCACTACTCTGGTAATTTACCATAACATTTGCTACTATAAGCATATGTTATACTACACGAAGGCGAAGGTGGAGCGACTAAGGCAGGGGCGGATTGCAAGACGATATGATTTATCAGGACAACCTACGACCGAAGAGCGCGTGAGGCGCCTTGTCCGCAAAGAGCAACGCTTTGGGCCAACGCTTCATGCATGCGTCGCGGTCGCAGAAGAGCGTGGTGAAGAGAGTAAAAAGGTGGAGCACTCGGGAAGGTTTGCTGGGGCATGGGTCATTCAAGCGCTCCTTGCGGAAGGCATCACCCCACCGAGCAACCTGCGCGCACTCGCGTGTATTGGGCTCATCAAGCTCGTTTCAACTACTCGTGGGGGAAACCGTGCATACTACACTATCCCCGATGCAAAAGGCATCACCAAGGCGCTGAGGCTGCTTAAATAATAGTCTGAATAACACTTCGACCACTCGCGACCCTAGGGTACGTTTTTTCATGGTGACATATGCTTATAGTAGCAAATGTGAATGACACACAAAGTTAAATTACGCCGTGGCCCAGCAAAAAGTTGGGGGGTCCTAGGTTGAGCCTACTCTATAAAGCGAAAAATGTGGAACCCTTCGGCGTAGGTAGTGCGTGCTTGGTAGCCACGAAAGTGATTCAAGCTGCGAATTGAGTCAATTTTCAAAATATCTTTTTCCCCTTGGCTCACATATTTCCCCAACGCAGTAAGCTTCGTATCGATAGTCTCTGCAATGTCTATCCAAAAGTCCACAGTGAAATCGGGAAATGTGCTCGGACCTTCGTACATCAAAATCTGCGGGAGGTTACGGCATGCGGAAAGCGCGACCTCGGAGGTTCGTGCGTGGTCTTGGTGCACTTCGTGTGTATAAGGAATGTACGCACGCGAAGGATTGAACTCTTTAATAATTTTATCCAGCCTTGCTATTGCTTCGTGTGTGGCTGGCACCGCGCGGTCGGGATATTTGAAACACTCGACTTGTTTTACGCCAAGCACGCTCGCTGAGTCTTCAAGCTCTTTCAACCGCACATTCGCGCGCGCGCCACCCTCCTCGCCCGCAGACATCACGACCATCATCACCGTGTCACCCCCTGCAATGTGCTTTGCAATAGCTCCCGCGCAACCTATTTCGATGTCGTCTGGATGTGCTCCGACCGCGAGAATATTCATGATGGTAATTTTTGTTGATAATTGTCTGCAGTGATCTCTTCCCATTCTACAATATATGGCTCCCCGCCCGCGAGTTCTTCAATGAAACAGCGCATGGGATCGGCTCCGGCAGCATGTGTAATGGGTGAGCCACCAGACATGCGCGCATTCACCTCAAGAAGCTTTGGGTTGCCGTGTTCGTCTTCCTTAAACTGCACACAGATGGGCCCATAGAAAGACAACTGGGAAATGAGTGTTTTTGTCGCATGCATGATTTTCTCGTGCTTTTCCGTCCTCCCCCTCTTTGACACACCACTTTCCACCACCAGTCTCTCGCGCGGGACGACATAGCGCACCACGCCACTTGCGGTTACGTACGCATCGACCGTCCACTCACGCCCTAAAAGCACCTCCATCACCAGCATATCTTCGGGATGAGCAGATTCGCTTCGTACGCGAAGCAAGTCTTCTTTTTGTGCCAACATGCAGCCGTTACTGCCGCGCCCTCGGATGGGTTTTAAAAAATACTCCGATGCATCCCATGCTGGCTCCTTGTCGAGCGTAGTATATCGTGCACCATACTCGGGCATATTTGCCGCTACCCAATCATAAAACTGCTTTTTATCCATCACGATTTGCAGCGTCTCTTTGGACGAGGCGAGAATGTGCACATCGACCCTTGCGAGTACGTCTTGGATTACCTCCATCTCTTCATCGAGTGTGGGTATGACGATATCTATCTCCCACTGTGCGATGAGTGCATGAAGGTCTCGCGCATACGCCTCGCGGTCTCGGAAAGGAGCCATGAGCTGAAACTCGTGAGCAAAGTGCTGCCCTTCAGATGCATCGTTGATATCTGTCCCATGTACACGCACTCCCTCATGTTCTGCAAGAAATCGCAATGCGGAGAGTCCCGCCGACCCTCCAGCGGCTGTCACCAAAATGTGTCTTTGTGTTTTAGCTCTTTTTTCCGTTGTCATAAATTTGTTCATACCAATCATGCAGTTGCACTGAAAGGGTGGCGAACGATGCACTTTGTGCATCCACCTTGGCATGTGTAGAAAACTCTTGCCATAGAGCTATGTTCGTCACGAGTTCCTCGGTCTTTTTCTTCATCCCCTCCACGTCGTCGATGGGGAGCACAAAACCATTCCTACCATTGACCACCACTTCGCCCGCACACCCAGTGTCAGTCGAGACCACTGGGGCCCCGCACGCCATCGCCTCGATCATCGGCATCCCCCAGCCTTCCCATCCTGCGGTGTGGAGGAGGCAGACAGCCTTGCGGTAGTACATCGCGAGTTGCGCCAAGCCAACGTGCCCAAGAAAATGTGCCCGCTCCGAAAGCCCAGCGTTTGCAAATGCGTCTTGCACATCTTTTTTAAGATTCCCCTCACCAGCAATGACAGCATGAAGGTCGGGGTACCTTCTCATGAGATCAATCATAATACTCACATAGTGCATCGGGGACTTCTCCGCGATAAGTCGCTGGGCGAACATCACAAATCGCTCTGGGGTGGAGATGGCGACACCGTCGGGCGTAAAGAGTGTGAGGTCGGTACCGATGGGGTTCGCAATGGTGCGTTCCTTGGGGTATCCAAATGATGTCACTACTTGGTCTTGGATTTTGCGACTCACACAACGCACGCCCGCGCTTTTGTGTAGAATAAATTTTCCCAATTTATTCAAAAAAATGTTTACAGGCTTCTCGTCTATCCACTGTGGGTTGTCGAGATAATTCCCATGCAGCTGAGTGACAAGCTTGCCACCATGAACGCGTGTGATGAAATATGCGAGGAGCCCGCACCACAGCACATCCTGCGCGATGACGAGGTCATATTGCTTTTTCTCTCTAAGCAGTCCCATTACGGCGCGAAAAAGAATGGCAACCTTACCCTTGCCCCCATAGCACATCGTGCGAATGGTGCCCTCACTCCATAATACCGACTTCCCCGAGCGCAGCACGAGAATGGTGGCATTATGTCCGCGATAGTACGAATGCTGTCGTTTCATGGAAACTGACGCAGGGTCAAGTAAAAGTGGGTCGAGCCCAATAGCGAGGATGTTCATATTTTTCATGTATCCATAATAACATTTGCGAAAGAAATAGGTGACAAAAAAGCGCCCCAACATTGGGGCGCATCGGAAACATGATGCTTCAGAGCGAAATGCCAAGCGTTTCAGGCTTGAAGTCGACACCGATGCCACGAGGGCGGAGCTTGGACGGACTCTTTTGAAAAATAGCACTCAATTCTTCGCTCATATCACCACAGCGCGTCAAACGTACGAACCCCTCCGCATATGAAGTGAGGTTGCCAATTTCACGTCCACGATTTTCGTGCACATTGCGCATGCCCGCCCACATCCCATCGGGGTCCTGACTTTCATGGCATTTCATCAGAGCATATTTTTCCTCTTGGACTGGCGTGGTATGCACGTAGTGCGTTGGGAAAAACCCCAAGCTCTGCGGACGAAACTCTACGGTATTGCGCCCCGACGAACAGACCTCGAAACACAAAAGCTCAGTGTTGACTCCGCGTTGAAGCGCCGGACCCATTGCGAGGTCTGCGATCGCACGATGATCAGGATGCACATCAGCAGGCCACAGTGTCAGGACGAGATCGGGCTCGACAACGTCGTAGACATTCTGCATAAGTGCACGTGTCCGACTGTTCACCTCGAGCGCGCCATCCGGCTCATCCCAAAAAATGAAGTGTGCATGATCGGGGTCGAGCATGTCGTGTGCACGGATGCTTTCCTTCCGACGAATTCCCTTTTGCACAGGATCGGTCGGGAGTGTTGCCACCACGGAGTAGACCGCGAAGCCCGCCTTAATGAGGCGCACCAATGTGCCTCCGATGCCATTTTCCAAGTCATCGGGATGAGCCGTAACAACTAAAACTTTTTTCATTTCAATTCCCTTGTTAGTGAACATAAAACCACAAAAATAATATCACGATTTTAAAAAAATAGCAAGTGCTAGAGAATTTCAAGAAACTCTGCGGTCTCCTTCACCATGCGGACAACAGTGAACTGAGAGACGAATTCCTTGCCACGGAGCGCCATATCTACGGCCTGCTTCGTATCTTGAAGAACGCGGAGGATTGCTTCACGAAGTTTAGCCTCATCATTAAATGGCACCAAAAGCCCCGTCACGCCGTCTTCTACCAACTCAACATTCCCACCCACGCGCGTGGTGACTATCGGGGAACCTACGGCGAGCACCTCGAGAAGCTGATGCGAGAGTCCTTCATAGCCTGTGTTGAGCACGAAGCAATCTGCCGCACGGACATATTTCATGAGTTTTGCGCGGTCGGTGTTTCCGAGTAGCACGACGGAACCTGCGCAATTTTTTTCGACAATGAGCTTTTGTAACTCCGCTTCGTCGGGCCCTCCTCCCGCAATGAATAACTTCACATCGGGATATTGTGTGTGCAACTCCCCTACTACTTCAATAAGCATCGGGAAGCCCTTCCATGGCACAAGACGCCCCGCTGATACAAGTACGGGAGCTGAAGGCGGGATGCCAAGTTCGCGGCGCACTTCGTCGCACGCAGGCATTTCTGCGATCCCAGCGAAGGCATTGTATATGACGGCAACCTTTTCGCTGGGGATGCCCCACGCGACCACGATGCATTTTAAATATTTACTCGGCACGATAATATGCGTCGCGCGATGCGCGACAAATTTTTGAACCATGCGCAGAAATCCCACTTGTGCGAGAAATTTCGTCGACGGCATTTTGACAAACTCGTCGAGATTAACCTTTACGCCAAATCGCTGCTGCCCTTGCTCCCATGCATAGTCCCCCACTACCTTCACTACAAGTTTTTTACGACACAGTAGCGCAACGACTGCCGCAGGAAGTCCCACTGAAACAGGGTCGAGCGCGAGAATAATATCGGCACCACTCGTTGCACGGAAGAGATGATACGCGTATGCAATATGTCGAAGATACTTTGGGAAGTTTTTTGTAAGCGAGAAAACAACGACATGTGCTTCTACCCCAAGCTGGGGGAGCTCCCCTTCTAGAGTTTTGGCGTATGTCGCTGGGCCTCCAATTTCTGGCGGATAGAGCGGTGTGGCGATGATTATACGCATACGTATCAGAACAATATACCGAAGCGGAAGGTTACGCGAGTATTCGGTTAAATACCTTCTCGTGCATATCTTTTGCGATGATGTCCCAATCATAGCGCTCCATCACCATGTTGTATGCATTATCGACACACCTCGTCGTGAGGGATTTGTCGTCGATGAATTGCGTAATTGCACGTGCTGTGTCCTCGGGATTAGCCACTTTCGCAAACAACCCCGTCGACTCCTTGTCGGGGTTTACAATGGGATCGAAAAGGAAATCAGTGATGCCCCCCACTGCAGTAGCAACCACGGGAATGCGCGCAGCCATCGCCTCCACAAAGGAGTTGCCCATCCCCTCAGATCGGGAAGGGCGGATAAAGATGTCGGACACTTTCAAATATTTTGGCATTTGCTTGTGATCTACCTGTCCTAAAAATTGCACACGCGAGGATACCCCTTCATCGCTTGCCAACTTTTTGAGCATTGCCTCGTCGGGGCCAATACCGAGTATTAAAAAGTGTACATTGTTCGGTAAATCTTTGAGTGAACGGATGACGATGTCCACCGCATTTTTGGTCACGAGTCGCGAGGTGGTGATCACAAAAACATCACCTTCTTTTTTACCAAGCTGATTTTTTAACTGTTGCAACTCGTCTGCTGAATACTCCGCAGTAAATTTTTTCGTATCCACGGCATTGGGGACGACCTCGAGAGGGCCTACATAGCCCATGTCCCTTGCCCAGTGTGCAAGAAATGTAGAAATTGCTTGCACAAAATCGGGCTTCGTAAATATTTTGACAAAAAGAGGCCGCAGGACTCCGACGCGCTTCAGAATATACTCGATTGGGTCTCCTTCTTGGAGTGTCAGGAGATATTTCACATCTGGATGCCAGAGTTTAAAAAAGAGCGCGGCGAACCCTGCGTAGTTGGCCATCATTGCCCATATTGCATCGTACTTTTCCTCGCGATGAAGGCGTACCGCCTTCCATGCACCCATAAATGGAAAAAGGTATTTGTTGAGGAAAAGCGGGAATCGCACCAAGTCCCCTATCGCAGCATTCTGTTTCGTGAAGCCAATACGGTAGACCGACACGTTACCCACACGCTCCTCCTCGGGAAGCGACGAATCAAAGCGCAGCGTGATCATGTCGAACTGTACCTCATCTGGGGATATGCGGTCAGTGATTTCCTTGATGGCTACTTCTGCCCCTCCCACATATTTCGGATAATAAGCGAGCGAAAAAATAAGTATCTTTTTCATACCTTTCTATTGTGCCACAAAAGTGGAATTATGAAACTTTGTGCGCATGCCAAGACTCGAACTTGGGACCTCGTCATTATCAGTGACGCGCTCTAACCACCTGAGCTACACGCGCTTTTATTTGCACCGTAGCGAGAATATAGCAAAAATATCTATATACTGCAACATGTAAATGGGCCTTACGACACCTATGTTTTTTGAAGGAAAAAATTGAAAAAAGTGGCCGGATGCATCATGCATCCGGCCTTGCCCCTCTAGGGAGAAGCTCAGAAATTTCCCGCGAGGATCCTCGGTGAGGGCTTTTCCCGGTGGAGACGGAAAGTCTTCAAGTCTTCCTTCGAGAAGGAGCTGCACGCCTCAGCTTGCTTGCTGCGCACAGCAATGATGCACTCCTTCTTGCCCGACTTTGTTTGCCACACGTAGCGTACGTGGGTTTCGTGCATCTGCGGCTCGTCCGCGAGCAAGCGGACAAAGCCGTCGAGAAGGAAGAGGCAGAGGACGGCGAGAGCGCCAATACCCGCCACTCCCAAAAACACTGGCTTTCGGGTCGTGTGGTCAATATAACCTTGATGACTCATGGTTTTCTCCTAAAAGTTGAAAGATCATTTTCGAACTTCTAAATTATAGCACGTATTGAC
Organism: Candidatus Lloydbacteria bacterium; assembly: GCA_043756785.1. Taxonomy (GTDB): domain Bacteria; phylum Patescibacteriota; class Minisyncoccia; order Phycocordibacterales; family UBA6899; genus MHLP01. Next base: position 9,851 of record JAYUQK010000018.1, read on the forward strand.
ATATTATGCAAGCTCTGTATAGTGACTGCAGATAAGGTTATTTTGGAGGTGCCAATGAACTGGGACTCATTACCACGCGGAGTACAAAAAGGGAAACTACTACTACTTAAGGCGGACCTAGCCCACGGAGTGAGCCTAGACTCACTCTCTGAAGCGGATCGTGATCTCCTGCACATGGAGAACAGTGCAGAGAACCTCGCTTACTGGAGAAATGAGAACGAGGTCGGGATGTGTGACACGCGCTTCATTTACTGCCAGTCGATCATCAGGGGAATGATCGTCGCACTGCGGGCCCACGAGGCACCACCGTGTGACGAGCACCCATTCGCAGACATTCTCGCAGGCGCACTCGAAGCAGCCGACCGCCTCTCCCCCGTGCATTAGCCACGCGTCAGATAAAACCCCACACCGCTCACGCTGTGTGGTTTTTCTATAATCACGCATACCGGACGTACACTCAAAAATTATGTTAACTACATCGACCGATGTGGTTAACATAATTTTTGAGAAAATGTAAAAAAGAAAACCCCGTTTGAATAGGCGCCTGGGATCGAACAACTTGCCCATCAGAATGTGCTGCGTTTTGAGAACCCACGGTTCTCAATGGCAATCAGAATTTCCTGCTCTCCTGCACGGAAGAACAAGATGTTCTCCCGACCCCACTCTCGTTCAAATCCAGTCGCTTCACAGGTTTTCTTTTTTCAGAAAAAAGAAAACCCCGTTTGAATAGGCGCCTGGAATCGAACTCAGGGAACACTTGGGTTGCACCCCGCAAAAAGATATGGGCTGTCTGTCCGGACAAACAACACACATCCTCTCTTGGGCCACCAAGGGCGTTACCACTCCGCCACACCTACTCAAACGGGGCTCATGAATTCATTATACTCTTTCGTTGTATGCATTCAATAAATTACGTTAATGTAGACGACCGTCGTGGTTAACGTAATTTTATTCACCATCCGATACGCAGTGGCGTGGACTGTGGGTCCATAGCTTTATGCTCTGTAAACAAAAAGCACGCTCTGTTGAGCGTGTTTTTTGTTTCACCCATGCTTTGTGCCAGCTACTCGGTGACACGCAGGGTTCCTACCTGTCCTATACTGCGGTGATTGTACTTACTACAGTAATACTCAAACGTTCCCACCTTATCAGCCGTGAACTCAACCACTGTTGGGACATTAAGCGGAGTTTCCACTTTGATTCCATATGCATCGATGACAAAATCGTGCGTACCCGCGGTGTTTGTGATAATAATCTTCACCTTATCCCCCTTCTTTACGACCATCTCCTTCAAAGAAAAGTAAGCGGACATTTTTCCATCGACCGTTGTCATCCACGAATTCATCGTAAATTCTTTCGACGAGGTGGTGACGACCGTTTGCGTCGTCTCGGGAACTGGTGCGGCATCTGGGGCGGCGGCGGTCGTAATGGGCGCTGGGACCATATCATCCACCTCATTCTTCTCTGAAATCGTATACATTACACCGACAAGGACAAGCACCACGCCGAGTCCGATCATTATATTCTTCGTTTCCATATCGTTCAAAAGTAAAATTTATTAATAACTTTTTTCTTATTATAAAATCGTTCTCATGATTACTCCATGTATATCAGTTGCTCTCTAAGCCCTTACGATAATAGCACACATTCATGAACCCAGCATGAAACGCAGGGGTGAGGTCCCCACGGCACAAACGACAGCCTCATCGACATGGTGACTGACGAGCTCGAGCAGGTGAACCTCGGTGCCTGCTACCGCTACGCCGCCTTCTCCCCGCACCGTGGGATGAAATTTGGGATATAACAGAAAACACATGACTGAATTCGAAAAAAATAACGGCAAATATTTGGAAGTATACGCTTATCCTCATGGTGAATAAGTGTGTGTTTATTGCAATCCTGGGTGCATACTATCTATCCGTACCCGATATTGCTGCTAAGGAAATTGGCCTCATCCTTCTTATCGGACAAATCACTTCTTTTCTTTTTGAAATTCCAAGCGGGTATGCCCCTGATAAGTTTAGTCAAAAAAGCCCCTCTATGGGGACTTTGTACCTCACCGAAGTGAGAAACACTTTTCTGCCTCAGTTTACGGTGGTACTACTCCTGCTTATCACATGAACCGGAGATTCACGGAAGCAGAGGAAACCATCGAGACAATAATGTGGCCGATCATGCTCAGTTGAGCTGAAATCGTAACCTTCTTCATTTTGTGATGATACTTGACCGAAACCGTAAGTCACTCTCTCGCTCTTGCGTGGCACATAGCAATAGATATATGGAAGCACATTCATTGCTGCTCCATTTTTGCAGAATGACTCATATCCAAATCCCTTGGGTAATTCCTGCCAACATTGCTTTGACACCTCCCAAATCCCCTGTGCTCCAGCAAAGACGGCCTGCCGCGCAATCAGGAACGCAATCCTCTGGTCAGATGTTGTTGCGCCTGGGCTGGTTTGGTGAACGACGTCCACAAAGTATGATTGACCGTGCACAAGTGGCTTATCAACTCCGACAGATTGCTGACCAAAGGAAACAGAAATCTTGAGTGTTTTCATAATCAAAAAGACTGCGTCGCGCTGAACTGTAACAGTAGTCATGATTCTCCCCTATTCATTCAAAGGACAATTCTGGAACCTGCCAGAGCAGTCTCGCGAGTATTTAAGTTTAGATGTTCTAAGATGAACAAATATGCAAGCATTGCGAGTAACCTTGCAGAAAAATTATATCAAAAATATATAATATTGTCAATACATCGTACGCGTCCTGAACTCTGCGATAATACCCAAAACACTCGCTTTTCTGCCAGTATTTTTTTATCATTTTTTCTTCCGCTTCGGCGCATGCTACCGCTACGCCGCCTTCTCCCCCACCGCGGAATGAAGTTTGAGATTTAAACTTCAAACACAGTGAAACTCCCCGCAGCAAGCTGGGGAGTGTAAAAGGACTTATGTATATTAAGGCACGATTCAAGCAAAAATTTGGGGTTTTGCAAACAAAAAAACACCGAATAATCGGGGTTTATTGGCTGCTACTTTGGGGAGTACACTTTTTGACGTGGGACTTTCACGATGACCGTATCACCAGCGTGCACATTGCCTGATACATAAACACTCCCCACGACTCCCCGCTTACCCATTGCGGCCTTAGGGAAGAGTCTCGCAAGTCCTCGAGTATCTGGGAACTGTTCTTGGATCGCCTCACCAGGTCCTTGGCACGGCATGTTTTCTGCCCACACCACAAGTACAGCAGACCTTGTTTGTTTGTCGTCTTTACGAAAGAACAACATTGTCCCAGTGGGAAGCTCGCTAAGCTTTGGGATACCGCTTAGCACTAGGTTTTCTCCGAGGAAACCGTGTGAAATAGGTTCGGGTAAACTCATTGCATGAGCAATTTCAGCAAGCTCTTCGACTGAAGTGGCTGAAAACTCGCGGTGATTCGCAACCTCGATTCCTTTCGGGAGTCCGAAAGAGAGAATCTCTCGCTCGCGAATATCGACGAGTCGAGTGCCAGCATGCCTATCGCCTCGTATGCCATGTCCGCGAATTAGCTGGATTTTCGGCACTGACGTTGTAACGAGCGAACCGATACCATAAGTATCGGACACTACTGAGCCGTTGTGGCTGGTCACGAGAACCGATTCGACTTTTCCCGTGAGCGCAAAAGCGGACTTTATCATGAGTTTTCCTTTCAATCATATTAAGAACAATCCTACTAGTGAATCTAACAGAGACAGGCAAAATAGCAACAAATTTGGGATTTTCCAAACGAAAAAACGAGCCTAGGCTCGTTTGATTTCTTGTAGCACGTACTCACCACCAATTGACTGCCCTATGACTTCACATGCAATCGCAAAGCGTATCGCTCCATGAATAATTGCATTGTGAGCATCGACAGCGAGCACAATCTGCCCTTCGTGGAGATGGCGACCAGGCTTCAACCTTTTCTGCATCGACGTACTCTGGTAATGTGCTGCGATACGCGTGTGGACCATCGCGATAAGTCTTTCAAGAGTGACGACATGACCCAGAGCTCGCGCAAGTGAATCTTGGTGCATGCTACCGCTACGCCGCCTTCCCCCCCCCACCGCGGGATGAAGTTTGGGATTTAGTACCATCTCCAACTAACCATTTCTTTTCCCGGGAGTTTCGAGGGTGACCCATTGGCTTTGCAAAGTGTTTCCACGGAAACTTACTCGGAAGCATTTCGTTAGTGGGGGATGGCATGACTCACCCCACTATTCTTTTTTCAAAAAAAGCTTGAGACTGTCGGCAATATCTCTACGTAGCTCGTCGTAGCCCTGCGGGTGCGTGGGGCACTGCACTAGGCTGAATCCGTAGACTACTCCCCTTTTCTCAATAACACCCAGCTCACTGGTGCAGTCGTTGTCGGGGTTATATTGTGTCCTGAGTACCCCAGTACGACCGTCAATAATAACGCTGCCAAACTCCTTGGCGTAGGTTGCAGATCCATGAATTTGGATATTCTTCTTCGCATATTCAAGCGATGTATTCATGGAGAAAAAATAAACCCTTGTCGGATCCACTCCGGCTGGGGTGACATTCAGCATATTGAAGTTCGTGCCATCTGCATTTTTTCCTTGAACTACACTCGAAACTACGGCGTCGACGGGATGTTTAAATTGTAGACCCAATTGCTGGTTCGCAGTAGTTATCCAACCTAATTTATTAAATGGGATTTCGCTTATGAGATTCTCGACGGGTTGCCCAGTACTCGTGTTCGATGCAGACGCTTGTATCTGGCTATTTTGAACTACGGCAACATCACTGACTACAATTTTAGCCTTAGGTTGACTTGTAAAAAAACATACCCAACCCCACCAGCAACCGCAGCTATTAAAACGACGCTAGATAATATTTTCTGATTCATAATTATATTATATCAAGTTATCACTCATAAAAAAACCGCCGACTAGGCGGGCTTGGGGATTATGGTGGTGGGCTTACTTTTTGCACTACGTATCCACCAGCTGAGTGCCTGATGACTTCACATGCAATCGCAAAGCGTATCGCTCCATGAATAATTGCATTGCGAGCATCGACAGCGAGCACAATCTGCCCTTCGTGGATATATCGACCAGGCTTCAACTTTTCCTGCATCGACGTACTCTGGTAATGTTCTTCGATGCGTGTGCCGACCATCGCAATAAGTCTTTCAAGAGAGACGACATGACCCAGAACACGCTCGAGCGCAATCACCTCTATGATGGCTGGAAACATGGCAGTCCACACTTTTCGTTTTGCAGTATTCAGCCTCCCTAATTCCTCTGAATATTCGACCAACGACCGGTCGAGGGTACTAAATTTAATCTTATTCACATTTCACCCGATACAATAATTCTTCATAAAGCATAGCAGGTCGGACGCAAAAAAACCACCAAAAAGGTGGAGTGATGCGAAATTTGAAAGAAAAAATATCTATGCAGTGATCGTGGCAGCTACCTACTTTCCCCAATGTGTGTCGAGTATCATCGGCGCAATCGCGTTTAACTTCCGGGTTCGGAATGGGACCGGGTGGATCCACGA
>JAYUQK010000019.1:0-5260 GCA_043756785.1 Candidatus Lloydbacteria bacterium
TATACTTTTGCATGGTGGGTTCTTTAGGGGAGGGAGTAGCTGGTAAGCTCGACGTCATACTCAAAAACAGTGAATTGTGGGTCGGATGCTTTTTTGGTCACAGCATCTACAGAAATTTCTTGGGGTGCATTAAAAGTTACATTACTAAGGTCACGCAACGCGAGGGAGGACTGGAGATCCTGCAGGAATTCACGGAATGCAGGGTACGTCGCAGCGACAGTAAATCTCATTTTATGACTGAGATACGTACTAGGCTCTGTGGGGTCTTGCGTGGCGAGCGTTACGGTGGGAGTGATGAGCGTGAGGCCGTGACGCTGTGCAACGCTGTCTACGTCAATAATAAGTCGGATGGGTTCAATGCGGTCAGGGAGAAGCACCTCTAGCCGCGCCGGTGCGTCTTCTGGGAATGCGCGAAATTCGGTGACAATTTTGTCGAGTTTTTCTCGTGCATTGTTTGCGTCGACAAGAAGTCCGTCGAGCACTTGTTCATCGAGCAGTGCACTCTGTGTAGACTTATAAGCGGCGTCGATGTACAGAAAATAGACCCCAAGGGAGACGAGTACGATGAACAGTGGTGTGAGGTAGCGGTTGATCATGGTGTGGGTGGGCTATTTTCCTCTGTGCGCAATGTAGATTTTTCTACTTCCAACGCCTTTGTATATTTCAAAAAAACAGGATTAAGCACAATGTCTGCCTCAAATTCAACGATACCCGAGGAGTCGCCGAGTGAGACTCTCTTCATGTCCGCTTTTTTTACAAATGGCGCAGCATTCGCCCATAATCCGGACTGGAAATATACCGACTGATAGCTTGGTCCTACGCCCTTCAACCCCAGTACTATTTCACCATCTGGGTTGACGCGGTAATTCAAATTGGTGAGTCCTATGTTTGTCGCTGTTTCCTGCTCAAGGAAGTCGAGAATAACGGAGAATATATAGTGGTCGTTGAGTAGGATTTTCCCAACGGCAATCCGCGAGTCGATGCGTTTGTATAAGTTGACCTCACCACCGTCAAGATTTTTTTCAAGCGAGGCAAGTTGCGCCGATTTTTCTTGTATCCGCGCGTCCACTTGGCGCCCGTAGAGATAAACCCCACCTGCAATAATAATCGCGGTAAAAAAAAGAACGAATGAAAGTACCAGCGCGGAATTTACTGGTTCTTGCCGATGCTCAAGACCGTCCACGCGCAAGAGTGGCTGCTGCGGAATGAATGATGTATCAAATTTATTTTGCATTCTTTAATAAACATTTTACAAGAGAATATCAAATCTGGCGAGGATGTTATCTACAGGGTCACAAAATAGACTGAGTGGGAGACTCTGGGTGCTACGCGATCTGGAAAGCTGGGAAAGGGATATGCAAAAAATCACCGTGGGCACTATGGCAACTTCCGCAGTGCGAGGCCAACGGCGACGGCAAACTCTGGCCCCGACTCCACGAGAAGGGGTGCGATAACTGCGGGGGCCTCAATACTTGCAAATGCAGTACCGTGGAGAACGCTGGTTTCAAAATTCTTTTGTGCGACTTCGATTATGCCATTCATGAGAGAGCCACCGCCAGTCAAGATGACACTTGCGATGCTCACCCGCTTTGCATTCTGGTAGTTGACGAAGATACGGCTCGCCTCTGAAAAAATGCGCTCCATCGCAAGCCTCGTGATTTCTGAGACTGAGGGGTCTTCGGAATTCACCAAAAGGCCGAATCTGCGCTTCAGCTCCTCCGCCTCAAGGATGGAGACACCGCGCGCACGCGAGAGTGCGAGTGTCACGTCTTGAGAGCCGACACTGACCGAGTGCGCACTGCGCACAACCCCCTCCTCGATGATGACCACTCGTGTCGTTGCTGCGCCAATGTCGACAAGCATGGTGGGTGAGCCTTCGCGACCAAGCGTCGAGCGAATGGTCGAAAATATTTCTATCTCAAATGCCGCCGATCTACAGCCGAGCCTCGTAGCAATGTCCGTGTAGCGGGCCAAGGTGTCGTTGTGAATCGCGACCAGAAGCACCTCCACCTGAGGCGTGGCGCCCTTTGTGTCCTCTTTGTCGGGGTCTACGTAGGTGCGCGTGAGGCGAGGAATAACCCAGTGAGAGAGAGATACTTCCGTGATGGGGATGGGGATATATTTGCGCGCCTCGAGTGGTATCATCTGCTTCAGTTTTTCTGGTGGCATGTCGGGCATCTCAATCACGCTGACGAGAGCCGAGGTGAGTGGAAGCGAAAAAACGAGGTCGCGACTGGTCACCTTTGCTTCTACGAAAAGGTCGTTGATCACCTCAACGATCTTCTCCACAGGCAGACTGGTCGCCTGACCGACTTCAAGATTTGCCGATGGGCCGAGCGCGACCTGACCATAGGTGTCGAGTACGGCTTTACCATTCTTCTTGTGTAGTTGAACTACTTTTATGAAGGCGGTGCCAATATCTATGCCGACCACGCCCACGCCCTTCTTTTGGGGAATGAGGCCGGCGAGCAGTTTATCAAAATGTAAATCCATGATGTGTCCATTGTATCATAGTGTTTCTCTCTAGAGTATTGCGAGTGGAGAAATCATGTGTATGCTGTGGAATATGCTATTTGCAGACTTACTTTCATACATATTTCCAGAACGTTGTATTGGCTGCGACAAGATTGGGACTGCGCTCTGTGCCATCTGTGAGCGCACCATCACCACAAAGCCTATCGCACTCTCAAAAACAACCGCGGCGCTCTTTGACTACCACCACCCACTCATCAAAAAGGCAATCTGGGCACTCAAGTACCACCGGAGACGTGCACTTGCACGCTATTTTGGCACCGCACTCTATAGAGAGTTTTTCAAAGAGCTCGCGCGAGGAGGAAAACACCACAAAGAGGCAATTGTCCTCATTCCCATACCGGGAGGGAAAAAAGCTATCGCCATGCGTGGATACAACCACGCCTCACTCATCGCAGAGGCAATACGCGAATGCGGGAAGGCGGATGGGCTCCATATTGTTGTCGAAAATAGCATACTCTATAAGCAGAAGGAAGTCTCCCAACAAGTAGCTGCGAGAGAGCGTGTGAAACGAGAGAAAAACGTGGAGGGGGTTTTTCGTGTCCGTGACACAGAAAAAATATTGGGAAAAACCGTTATCCTCATCGATGACGTCATTACCACTGGCGCCACCATGAACGAGGCGAGGCGTGTCATAAAGGCATCTGGGCCAAAACGTGTCCTCTCCATCGCCGTGGCACACTAGGCTCTATGGCGGGAGACTGCCGGGGGGGGTATCGTGCACCGAGAAAGCCCCCCTCACGAGGGCTTGGAATCATTATGGTTTTATGCTAAGTTAGCAACACTGGAGACGTGGCTGAGTGGTCTAAAGTACCTCACTGCTAACGAGGCGGGGAGTAAATTCCCCCGTGGGTTCGAATCCCACCGTCTCCGTCAAGGTTTTTGCGAAGCTAAAAATTTGCGGGGACGAGTAAGTGCCCTGCGGCACTTTTGCGTGGGATTCGAAGCCCGTTCCGTTATTTACGAGGAATTCATATTCCGAATAAATCGGAAGGGGGTACTGACCCAGTAGGGGTCGAACATCCCACCGTCTCCGTAAATTGCCCGCAAGGACGGGTACGTCCGTGCTGTTTGCAATTACGCAAGACGGTGGGATTCGAAAGACGGAGGCGTTGCGCCAGCATGCGCAACGCCGAGTCGGGATTGCGGAAATTTCCGAGCGACAGCGAGGAAATTATCTGTAACCGAACATCCCAGTAGTTTGGTGAACGAAAAGTTACTCCACATTGTACTGAAGCATCATGCCCGAGTGCATATGCTCGGCAATGTGGCAGTGCGCCATCCACTTCCCCGGATTCGTCGTCTCAAGCAAAATATCTACCACATCTCCCGTCTTTAACAGCGTCGTATCTTTCCAGACCATATTTTCGTTTGGTACATCGTTGACGGAGAGCACGGCAAAGCGGTTACCGTGAAAGTGCATGGGGTGCTGCATGGGGTGCGCGGAGGTAGCGTCGTTGATAATGCGAATTTTTACATATTTCCCGCGGGGAAACTGCCATGCAATGTCCATGTTTTCCTTCCCCGTCTCCTCGTCACGCAAAATCCATTTGACTGTGTCCGATGTCGAGAACGTATTCATGTCCCCCATGGTGTCTTCCCACTCGATGGGTACTGCAGTGTGCATTGCCATTGCTGGCATTCCAGATGAGCCACTCCCCATGTTCATTCCACTCATGTCCATACTTGGTGTCGCAGCGTGATCATGAGCGTCAGTAGCATCTCCACCCGAACCCATGTGCGACATGATCTTTCCCATATCCATCGTGAGGGTGAGGCGAAGTTGTTTGTCGGGTACAGCGGCAAGATAGCTGCGGAGTGCGGTGAACTCAGCGATGACGTCCGCATTTGCGCGCAGTGTGTCAAATGTCTTCCCAGCCGCAGCAATGGATGCTCCAGCGATGGCAACCTCACCCAGTGGATATGTTTTGCCGTCTGGGACAGCATGCTCTAGTGCATATGTTCCCGCCACAGGAAAGTACACGTCGATAACTGCGCGTTCTGAGGGAGAGACTATCACGCCGTCAACAAATGTTTCTTTTTCGTATCGCCCGTTATCTCCACCGATGAGCTTCATGCGGGCACCACCTCCTACGCGAAAATTAAATGGCCGTACGGTCGCTGCGTTCGTCACATACATGCGACGCACTTCTCCTGGCTCGCCACTGAGCATAAGGCTGGTGTCGCCATTGATGAGTATCGTGTTTCCAAAGCGACCCATGAGCGCATGTGTGCTGTATTTTTCGCTGTACGGTGCAATGTCTCCCCCCTCCATGAGCACGTCAGAGAGAAAAATTGTTTCCTCCTTATCGGCGAGTGGCCAGAAGTCAGCCGACTTGGGCGCTACTACGAAGTTACCATAGAGACCCATATTCTGCTGTATGTCTTCGCGTACATGTGGGTGGTACCAAAATACCCCAGGGTCAGTGAATGCGAGTGTGTACGAAAATGACTCACCGGGGAGAATGTCTTTTTGCACAAGATGTGTTCCATCAAACTGGTTTTCCATACGGATTCCGTGCGAATGGAGGAGTGTGGGCATGTCCGTGTTATTGACAAAACGGATCGTGGCTTGGTCGCCCTCCCCTGCTCGTAGTGTTGGCCCTGGGATCATGCCGTTGTATGCAAGCATCTTTACTTTTTTCCCCGCAATACTTTTCATCACATACCCCGCAGTGAGCTCGTATGTTTCGCCATTTTTAAGAAGCACCTCCTTGGTGGGGATAGC
>JAYUQK010000020.1:0-5135 GCA_043756785.1 Candidatus Lloydbacteria bacterium
GGGGCTATTCACAAAAATGCGCGACGAGCCCCATACCTATAGAGACGCGAGCCAGCCGTACGACGGAGAGCTCCTCCCCCTCGCATACGAAGAGGGGGCGGTGACTGAATTTTTATTCTCGAATCAGTGGAATCTTTATCTCTCGCGGCTTTTAGGAAGGGTGACGGACCAGACGACGTCGCTCGCGCTCCACTTTCATCCAAGTGGTGACAATACGGGCTGGGTGCACAACGACTACGCGACAAAAAAGTTTCACCTAAAAAATTCCCTACCAAACAAGGTAGTTCCTTTTGAAAAAAGTGCAAATGCTGCGAATGGGGAGGGCGTCTTTTTTTCTTGTCGCGCGATAGCGCTCGTGTACTACTTCAACAACGACGCGCCAGAGGCCGTGGATGCTGGTGGCGCCACGCTCCTCTTTGCAAAAGAAGGCGACGTGCTCCCGAGCGTAACAGTCGCACCAAAAAACAATAGGCTGCTGGCATTCAGTGTCACACCACAGACGTACCACGTGTTTCAAGAAAATCACTTTGACCGCGCATCGCTCGTGCAGTGGCTGCACGTCGACGACGCATGGTGCGTGGCCGAGTTTCACCAAGAACCCAAACCATATGTATAAAAAAATATCTGCAATACTCAAGCGGCTTCAACGCGAGGCGCCATACGGGGAAGAGAAATTTCTACCCACCACAAAAGTGGTTGTCTTTTTGGGAGGGTCGGGCCGCGCGGTCGACTTTATGGAGACGTAGTAGTATGTGCGCTTGTGTGGACAAGTCCGCTCCGCCTCAATAGACACACCACGCCCCATTAGGCTATAATGAACTACATATGACTACACAATCTTCTAGGAAAATAAAAAAGCGTTTTCTTATTATTCTCTCTATGTTTATCGGGTTCTTTGCATCATTCTTTTTTCCTCAGTCAAAAGACGGTGTAATAAATACTGCGATCGCAGACAGCACCATTATCGTCAATGAACCCTGCCCGTCTGCTGGATGCTGCGATTAGGAGTGTGAAAGAAAATATATGAATAAAAAAAACAGCATTGTGTTGGTTTCATTTATTGCACTACTCATCCTACTGCTCGGAGGATATCTCTTTTTTCAATCGCAGTCAGAAAACAAGATAAGTCGGGAAGCCCCCACCGTCCGCGACTTCGCTAAAGAAGTACTCGAGGATGAAATCTATGCTTCCGCCAAAAAATACACTGCGGCTGGTGAGGACACCAAGTCCCTCGAGGCACTCATGGCACTGAAAGAAAAGTACAAAGGCCAGCCCGAGGAGTCTGTGGTGGACAACATCATAGGCGAGAAGAATTTTAGCATGGGAAAGAGGGCTGAGTCCGCACAAATATACGCCAAAATTTACCACAACGCAGAATACGTCTCTGTTTCACGCGCATTTGCAATTCTAGCGACAATGTTAAATGCAAGGGGTATCCAAGACCCTACCCTACTAAAGCCGTTCTTTACTGGAGAGGAGTTTGCACGCTACCAAAAGGCGGGCACCCTCGAGCTTGAAGCATCCAGAAAGATCTATGCATTATGGCCTTTTGCTATTGCCGCAGAAAAGATTGCACGAGAAGAGATCGGGAAGCTCGAATCAACCCTCAATAGCACACCGAAGACGAATGACGCCGGAAAGAACGTGCTCCCCCAAGCCCTCGTCGACGGAGTGGAGAAAATTATAGCAAAATTTGGAGATGACCTCGCGGCAAACATTCGCGTCCTCGAAGCTTCCTCTGGAATGACGTCGCTCATCCCGAGCACGCACATGGCTGCGGCTCGTCTATATGCAGATGTTGACCTCCGCGGATACACACTCCTCGGAATCGGCGGGAAGCCCGTGGGCGAACTCGCTTCCGCTTCATTCACTTCTGCCATCGCTCGTGCACGCTCGATGAATATGGAGCCTCCGGAGCAGTTTGCGATGCTCGCTTTTGCAAACTACCTCGCCATGAAAAAAGATTTTACACAAGCAGCAGAGGTCATCGATGCACTGAGTAAAAAAACAGTGAACAAGTGGGTACTAGAGAATCTACGCGCAAAAGATGCAAAACTGCGCTACGTGGGACTCACTGCCCTGATGAAAGAGCAGCCGAGTATTACTTATTTTAAGCAGTTTGGCTGGTAATCTATGCAAAACGAAATAGTACGAAACAAAAAAATACTCTTGTGGATACTGCCACCCCTGCTTTTTGTTGTGGGTATACTATTTACACTCTTCTCTCCACTCCGCTACACCGCACTCGTAGAGCCAAGTGTACGCAACATAGACCCCAAGGCAATATTTGACCTCATCGAAAAAAACCCCGATGGCTATCTCCTCATCGACGTGCGTGGAAACGCAGACTACAAAAAAATTCATGTAAAGCATGCGATAAACATCCCCATTCATCTCCTTTATGAAGAGCGGAAAAACTTGCGCCGAAGCGGCAAGGAGATAGTGCTCATGTGTACTGGCGGGAAGCTCTCTGGGGTCGCATATTCGTATCTGGAGCATTATGGCTTTCGCAACATCGCGCGCGTCGACGGTGGCATAGAGAAGTGGCAAGCGCAAAGCCTCCCCATCGTCATGGAAGACCTCTTTCGCTAAGCACTCCCCCCTGACTGTTTATGTATAAATATATTCATGCCATAAAAATATTTGGACAGAGAGGCGACGTACAGACCGCCCTTATTTGCGTGGTGCTCGGGGCCGCAGTATTCTTCTTTTCCGCAAGCATCATGGGGCGAGCAGTGCCGCAGAAACCCGAGACACAAAAGGCTGTGGTGGAACCGCAATCCTACATTGAAGCCCTGAGCGAAAAAGACCACTACAAATCTCGCACAGACTCTCCGTACACGGTGATTGAATATGTCGACCTCGACTGCCCATACTGCCAGAAGCTTTATCTCGCACAAAGACAGGTCTATGCCGCTACATTTTTAGAGAAAATCAACCATGTTTATCGTCTCTTCCCCCTCACCGAGCTCCACCCCTTTGCAGCAAAAAAGATACTCCTCGCCGAATGTGTCGCGGAGAATCGTGGAGAGGACATATTCTTTCAGTTTATCGATGCATACTTTCTCACGAAGCGCGTTGGTGCCCCCATGGAGGACTTCACTCCGCTCGTCGCAAAATACATAAATGCTGAGCAAATAGCATCATGCCAAAATGACGCCGTGCTCAAGGGGCGCATTACCGACTCCGTCGCGAGCGCCGTGAGAACGGGCGTATACAGCACGCCAAGCATGGCACTCCTAAAGGACGGGGTGCTCGTGGAGCGCTTCGACCTCATCGGCTCCTCGCGCGGCATGGACATTCTCTACAATACACTGCGCTACTCTTTGGGGGGAGCTCGCTAGAATCCTACTCGTGCTATATTGTGTATCACTCCTATCATGTCTATCTTCAACAAAGAATCCCGTATCACCGACCTACTGAAAGAGCTCGGTGCCGAAAACATCGCGCATGTAAAAAATGCCTCACTATATGCGCATCTCTTGCGTGTAGGCAAGACGCTTGAAAGCTTTGGGCTCGAGGGAAGTGTGGTGCATGCGGGAATGTGCCACTCCTTATATGGGACTGACTTTTTTGCCAAAAAAACACTCTCATCAGATGACCGCGCGCAACTGCGCAAGGTTATCGGGGAAGAAGCTGAGCGACTTGTGTTCTTATGTAGTGCAGTAAAGCGCGAGACACTGCACAAGAAGGCGGGTGGGTACTACTTTCTACTGCGCGAGGAAGGCAAAGACATCTCCCTCTCAGAAAAAGAAGCTTCTTTGCTCCTGCACATATTGCTCGCCAACGACCTCGACCACGTCACAACCGGAGTCCCGCATGAATGGGGCTCCACGTTTAACCTCTATGCCCCATGGAAGCACTTGCTTCTTCCCGTGCCACAAAGGCTCGTCGAGGCATACGCGGTAGACCACACGCTTCTTCCGACCGAGGAAAAAGACGCCGTGCGCTTCATCGCACATGCAGGGATTCAAATAAAGACACTCACCCGCTCTGTTGTGATCGACCCATGGCTCCATCCATCAGACCTGAGAAACCCCGTACTGGAAGGATTCAGCCCAGGAAGTAAGACCATAGACTACTTGATTCCGGAACCCAAAAACACCGCTCTGGACATTTCGGCCGACGTGATACTTCTTTCACATTTTCACACACACCACTCCCCCATTCGTGAAATAACCGAGCTCCTCGAAATCCGCCCGCTGACCATCATTTGCCCAAGGCTCTCCGACAAAAAGCAAGAAGAGCTTGAGCTCGCCGTTGGAGAGAGGCTCTTTGCGCGCATAACACTACACTTTATCGAAAAGGACACGGTCATCGACTTGGGTGGCGGGGTAGAAGTTTCTTGCCTCACGCACACGCACCCTGAACATTTGGCTTTTTTTATAAAAACAAAAAATACGAGCGTGCTTCACATATCGGATGCATCCGTAAATGAGGACAAGCTCCGCAATGACTTTAGTAAAACGTGGGACAAATTTTTTGCCCTACGTCCCGACTTTCTCTTTATGGGTGCGGGTGGGCACAATCAGATACTCCTCGACGGTGCCGCACGTGACATATCAGAAAATGGGACATTCACCCCCGTCCAAGCAGCAAAATTTGTCGCTCGACTACTCCCAAAACATGCGGGGGTCATAGGTGTATACAACTTCAGCATCTGGGACAACAGACAAGAGTATGCCATGTCCACGGAAGACATCGAGGGAATGTTTTATTGGGGAGTTTCATATTTAGCACCTTCGGTAAAGGTACACATACTGCGCCCCGGAGACTCTTTTCTTGGCACAGAGAAGACTACCCGCAATTGAGTCCTATCTCAAGCTCTTCCGCATGAGGTAAGAGCATAAAGTGTATGCGGTACTTTGGCTCCTCATGGTGCTGGGGGGTGCTCGCTGAATCTGCGTGCGGACTTGATTCAATAATACCGATATGAAAGTGGTCATACGGGACAGGAATGTTAAACCCAAGAAATGCTGGACTGAGGTCCCACCCAGAAAATTCTTTGCCCACCATGTGCGCCGCTATGTCCGACTCACGCACATCATATTCTATTGAAACAATACTGAAGCCGTACACACCGTAAGTCGGCCCACCACTCGTGGATGCCGCGGGGGCGGCCCAATGCTCCATCT
>JAYUQK010000021.1:0-2006 GCA_043756785.1 Candidatus Lloydbacteria bacterium
TGATTGTGGCGAGCAAGGCACGTACGTCGGCACGTACGTCTGCGAGTTGTGTGGTGTGACTGCTGTGTGTGCCGCTCATGGCGAAAAGAGCAAGCACTGGACCGAGAGCGGATGTAAATGGGGAGGAATCCCGGAGGATACAATATAAATCATACCCACCGTGGCAAAACATTTTTTCTTTTCTCTTCATTTTTCCTACCTTGCCTCAGGGGTGGTATCTTCCTTCTTTTTGGTGCTTCTCCAGCACGCTATGAAAATGGGGTGCCACTTTGCGCACCCAATCCAAACGCAGTTCTCCAAAATGCTCTCCTCTGCGCAGTCTTGTGCGTGCTTCCTCCACTTCTGCCCATAGAGCGCATTCCTCACCCACCCCCAAGAGATGGGTACGCACCAATCCACACACAGAAATGTGCACCGGCTCACTGATACTCTCATAGAGCCAGTGGACATTGTCATGCAGACGATCTTCTCGCAGTGCTTTCTGTGTTGAGAGCCACACGCGCTCTCGCAGTCGTGGAAGGGATTCTCGTCCTCCTCCCCTGGTGGGGCGTCGAGCCACCTCATGGAGAATAGTGCCAAGTGAGCGAATCTCATCTCCCACTCTCAGCGAGTCGTACAGAGCACTAAGAGGTACGCCCAGTACTGGCACCACTTGATCGAGCAGCAGAGCCACTTGTGGCGATCTCCTGTACAGTTGCATGAGCTGTCGTTTCTGCCACACAAGAGTTGCGTGTTTGAGGAGCTGGAGGGCGTCCTCTTTCTCGTCCTCCTCTTGGATGGGGATTTGCTCCAAATGGACTCTCTGAATGCGCGCCACCTCCACATTGTTGGCATGTCCTTGCTCCACATGCTCCATAATGGCGGTCACCACCTGTGGCGAGAGTCCCTGCTGCAGCTGAGTAAGTCGTTGTCGCGAACCTCGCATCACCAGCGCTTCCGCCAAGCCGGTACGAAGAGCCAGACGTACAAAAGTGGGCAACACTCGAAATGGATTTGCAGCATTCAATAGTGGAGCTAGCAGAGGATGGGAAAGTTGTCTGGCACGACGTTTCAAATCCTTACGCTGCACATCATCAGCCATCATTCCCTCCACCACCATGAAGTCCAGTGTGTCAAATGCATCTCGCAATGCAAGCTGAATACTGACAGGCATCATCTCCATGGATTCTTGCGCTACGTGCTCGTAGATGTGGTGAAAGGAGTTGTGGGAGCGCTTGATGTCCAATACGGCAGCTTTGAAGGAGCGCATTGACTGCATTCGAAGCTTGCGTGCTCTGGCCACGTATTGGGAATCATCGCGCTGTGCGTCTGGTGCATCATCCCAGTCATCAATCCACTCATCCTCCTCCTCTTCGTGGTCGTCTTCCACCACCAGCATCCACATGTTTCCCAAGTCATTGGCAAGAGCGAGAAGCATATCCTTGCCGTGAATGGCCTGTAATTGAGCGGAAAGTAACGGGAGTGCTGACAACAATTGCTGGAACAGCTCCTCATCCATACCAGCCTCTCGCATCAGTGGACAAGTGTACAAAAGTGCTGAAAGGGGTGCGATGTAGGATGGGATTCGTGGATCCATCACGCCAACATGTGGGATCTGCGCGAAATCGCTCCAATTCCTCTCTCATGCATACCTTGAGGAGAAGTTTCTTGAGCATGTTGGGGTATCGGTTGGAACCACCATTTTCCTGCTGCTCTTCCATGGCCCTTCTTGAAGACGGGACGAGAGAAAATGTTTTTCCTCTTTTTTTCTCCTCTTTTTTGCTCTCTCCCTTCCAGGCCCAACAACGCAAATATGAGAGTTGGATGTGTGAAAAAAACGTGCTCTATATTGTATTCTGCTCTTTTTTCTTAGAGGATGGTGCAACAGTTGCAACCACAGCCTCCCATCATGGTTGGAGTAACATGCAAATGAGTGCCGCTCTGCATCTGGAGCTGCTCCATCGTCTTGCCTTCCGCCAAATGCATGCCGCTACGCGTGAGCAACTGGTGGTGGGCAGGGATACCGG
>JAYUQK010000022.1:0-5079 GCA_043756785.1 Candidatus Lloydbacteria bacterium
AGCGAAGAGCCCATTACTTTATATACACGCGCAGTGTTTGTTTTCCTCCCGAAAACGCACAATAAGCAACGTCCGTACAGGATAGCAGATATCTCCCTCGCGTCAACCACACCCCGCTAAGTTGTCCACAGACTATACACCGGGTTTTCCCCATACCATACATAGGGGTACCCTATGTAATGTTGTTTATCGCAGTACGTCAAGCGCGCTGAGTACGTCGCCCCAACTCTTTGCATGCGCATAATCGTGCTTTTCGGGAAAGAGCGAGCGCGTGTCAAAAAGTATGCGGTGTGGGATTTTCAGCATAATATCGAGTACATTTGGTTCGTCGTCGATAAAGTGTGTTACAGAGAGCCGCGTGGCGATCGCATACTTCTCCTCTTTGTTTGCGGCAAAAAAGGTATTTTCAGGTGTGAAGTATGTGCCCCACAGTCCCCTTTTTTCAAGGAGGTGCGACGCATGCATGGGATTTTTCTGAAGCGACACCAGAAAATAGGGAATCCCTCGTTCCTTCAGGGTTGCGAGCGCATCAAACGCCCCCTGCATGAGCGGTGCTGCAAGTGCCTCATCGGTCGAGTCGTAGAGCTGTGACTTTATTTCGCGATACATCTCGGGGGTAAAGTGTTCCCCCATATGCTCCGCGTGGGTCGCGGCGGGCGTCAGATGAATGCCATATCGCAACGCAATCTGTATTTTATTTTGTGTATGGTCGATGATGACCCCATCAAGGTCAAATCCAACGACGATATTGCTGTTTGGGGTGTGCATACAAGCGTCATCTTTATAATACCAGATACAAAGAGGGGCTGCCTATCCAAGTCCGAGCGTGTCGCTGACCCTCCCCCAGTGCGACACGCGCACAAAAGTATTTTCGTCCTCAAACTGGTCGAAGGTGTCAAAGAGAAATCGCGAGGTGATATCCGGCATCACGCGCAGCACTTTACGCTCGTCATCGAAAAAATGTGTAACTCCCTCGCGCACACCAACGACGTTTTTTTCTGCAGGTTCGAGAACAAAAAATGCGTTGTGTTCATTAAATAATGGACCCCAGAGTCCCCGTCTCTTCAAGAGCGCTATCGCATTTTCAGGATTCCGCCTACGCGATATGAGCACGAACGGGACGCCACACTCCTTAAGTTTAGTGAGCACGTCCTCCGCCCCCTCCATCAGCGGTGCAGAGAGGGCAAAGTCGGAGCTCCCATACAGCTCGTCTTGAAAAGCGAGATATTCTTTCTGTGCAAATTTTTGTGGCAAGCGCTCTGAATGCGTCTCTTCGGGGAGAAGCCTGACCGCATAGCTCTCTGCGAGCATGAGCTTGTTGGGTGCGTGGTCGATAATGACGCCGTCCATGTCGAACCCCACAACAACTCTTTTATCTTGTATAGACTTCTGCATAGTGAGGATTTACTTATACTAACAGAAGTCGCCGTACATTCACAGGAGAAATCATGCACAATGCGAACCACGACACTGATCGCTTGGAGCTCATGGTGGACCAGCTACACGGATATCTACGTACCGACGTACGCTATGGGGAGAGCTTCTTGCCCGCCCCATTTATGATCGAGTTTACCGGCTCACCCGACGCAGGGAAAACAACCTGCATCAAGGAGTTGGACAAATTCCTTCACCGCAGCGACTTTCGGGTATTCATCCCTCAAGAAGGCGCGGAAGCTATTCGCCACATCCACAGGAAAACTCCCGAGTACAACATCCGCACAGGATTGTATGCGCTCAACATGCTCATCGACTTTGCACATAGTCACACCTATGACATTGTAATTTTCGATCGCGCGATATTCGACGCATATACGTGGATGATCTACTGGCAGGACAAAGGCCTCATCTCCTCCGAGGAGCGTGAGTTGCACCAACGGTTCTTTCTCTCTAATCCGTGGGCAGACCGCATCATCACGTCATACGTCGTGACCTGCGACCCCGAGGAGGCAGTGCGCCGCGGGCAACGCATCGCAGCCTCAAAGACAAAGCTCGGTGACTCTTCCAACCCCGAGAGCGTCCGGAAGTCAGTAGCACGGCATAACCAAATGTTTCGAGAACTCTCCCCTCGCTTTCCACAGCTACAGCTCGTGGACACCACAAAGATGGGCGAGGAAGAGATGATCGCACACATCACGACCACCACAATGGAAACATTGGTCGCAAAAGCACGCGCCCTCCGGAGCCGCGGATAAGCGGCAGAAATATCAAAAACAAAACAGCGAACGTTCGCTGTTTTTTTGCACACTATTCACGCACGTCTTTATCGAGTTTGAAAACGCGCTGACGAAGCTGCTCTTCGTTTTCTGTCCTACTCGTCCCATCACAGGCATATGCGGTACTAGAGTTGCGGTGGAATTTTCCAAGCACACTGAGCGGGCTGCAAAGGGCTCCTCCTTGGCCGAGGATCTCAGCGCCAAGTATGCGATCGAGGGATTGACCGTACACATAAATACCCTTGCCCACTTTATTTTGCATGCCCGCAATAAGTCCGCGGATGCGGTCCTTTGTTTGTTTTGCGGTACCCAAATAAAAGGTCTGTGATACGGCGAGGCTGTCGATTTGATCTCGGTCAAAGATGACCAGTGCAAAATTTAGCTCTTCGTCCGACGAAACAAACGTGACGCCGGTCTTTGTCGCATTGGTCGCATTGGAAAGTGCACTCAGGGGGGAAAGCAGCGCAATGAGAAGTGCAAAAATAGCACAACGCATAAAAGTCTCCTCTATAACAATCTCATAAAATCCTACTCTGTGTACTAAAAAAAGCAATACGCATAGAGACTACATCCGCACGATAGTGTGCTCGAGCTGAGAGAGTGCACGCTCTTCTTCGTGCAAATACATCAACTTTTCCTTGAGCTCTTTTTCGGCTTCTGCTTTTTGCACTTGCAGCTGCTTCACGTGCGCCTGTGCCCGCTCGATGGAAAACTCGCTCGATGCACCATCTGGCAAAATGTCTTTGCTGAGTATGGGTATAAGTACGGGGGTGTCTCCCGTGTGTTGATATACTTTTTTCCGCTCAAGGTCGATGCGGTCTTCCTCGACGGAGATTTTGACCGCAATGGCATCTACTTCCACTTGCGTATGGCGCAGCTTCTGACGTAGCTCGCCTAAGGCGAGGGAGCGCTTTTGCAAGTCTTTGCGCATCGCGTTGTGCCGCTCGTCTTCTTTTTTTGCGAGATCATCATAAAAAGCCCGCTCGTCTTTTCCGCGCGCTTCCTCCGCCCCCTCACGGCGTACAACCTCAGCATCTTGTTCAAGATCTATTTCCTCCTCGTCGTCATCGTCTTCATCGTCGTACATAGGTACAGTATATCAAAAAACGACCCGTTAAGTCGTTTTTTGTTTGCTTAAAAAGTAAAGTGTTATTTCCCTCTCATCTCTATCACTGCGGCGGCAACATTTGATGGTACGGCAACGTATTCTGCGGGGGTCATGGTAAACGTTCCGCGACCTTCCGTCATCGAGCGGAGTGTCGTGGCATAACCAAACATCTCGGCGAGTGGAATCATGGCGCTCGCAACCTTCAACATTCCGCGGTCGTCCATGGAATTCACCTGCCCACGGCGGCTCGCGACAGAGCCCGTGACATCTCCCATGAATTTGTCGGGGAAAACAATCTCTACGAGCATGACAGGCTCAAGGAGTGTGGGGCGTGCTTTCTTTGCAGCGTCTTGGAGCGCCATCGAGCCCGCGATCTTAAATGCGATTTCAGATGAGTCCACTTCATGGAAGGAGCCATCATAAAGCTCGACCGACACATTGACGAGCGAGTATCCAGCGACAACACCCCGCTCCATCCCCTCTTTGAGACCCTTCTCAATAGGCGAAATAAATTCTTGCGGGATGATTCCTCCCTTGATGGAGTTGACGAATTCAAACCCAGGAGAGCGCTTGGTGTTCTTGGGCAAATCTTCTTCGAGTATAGTGAGATCCATCGGCTTCACCTTGATTTTCACATGACCATACTGACCGCGACCACCTGACTGCTTGATGTACTTGCACTCAGCCTCTGCCTCACCTTGGATGGTTTCACGGTATGCCACCTGCGGCTTGCCGGTATTTGCCTCGACGGCAAATTCGCGCTTCATGCGGTCGACGATAATCTCGAGGTGGAGCTCGCCCATGCCCCAGATAATTGTTTCTCCTGTTTCCGTGTCAGAAGTGACGCGGAAGGTAGGGTCCTCTGCGGAAAGCCGGCCGAGGGCCAAGCCCATCTTCTCCTGATCCTGTTTTGTCTTCGGCTCGATGCGCATCGAAATGACGGGCTCTGGGATGACAATGCGCTCGAGGATGATGGGGTCTTCTTCGCTGCAGAGTGAATCTGAAGTGAGTGTGTCCTTTAGCCCCACCGCCGCTGCAATTTCACCGGCGAACACTTTCTTCACCTCCTCGCGCTCGTTGGCATGCATACGGAGAATGCGTGAGATGCGCTCTTTCTTGCCCTTCGTCGCATTGTATACATATGAGCCTGACTCGAGTGTGCCTGAATACACGCGGAAGAAAACAAGCTGCCCCACATAAGGGTCGGTCGCAATCTTAAATGCGAGTGCTGAAAATGGCTCAGCATCGGAAGGATTGCGAAAAATTTCCACCTCGGTCTTTGGATGATGCCCCTTCGTTGGTGGCATGTCCAGTGGGCTCGGAAGGAAGTCTATGATTGCATCGAGGACAAGCTGTACACCTTTGTTTTTAAGTGCAGACCCAGTGAACACGGGAACGATTTTGTTTGCGATGGTCGCCACGCGGAGCACGCGCTTCAAATCGTCGATCGCAGGCTCTTTGCCCTCGAGATACGCATTCATCAGTGCCTCGTCATTCTCGACAATGGCCTCGATCATCATTCCGTGATACTTCGCCGCATCTGCCTTGTATTCCTCGGGGATGTCGTGATATACGAGAGTGTTACCCATTTCACCTTCGAAGGTCACATACTTCATGGTGAGGAGGTCGATGACGCCCGCAAACTGGTCTTCTTCGCCGACGGGGATCTGCATGCGCACTGCGCTCTTCGTCAAACGATCCAAGATACTCTGGAAAGATTTCTCGAACGAGGCACCGGTGCGGTCGAGCTTGTTGATG
>JAYUQK010000023.1:0-14759 GCA_043756785.1 Candidatus Lloydbacteria bacterium
ACGGCAGATGTCCTCGAAGCACTACGTCTGGGGCACAAGCGTGGTGCACGAATTTGCTCACTGCTTAATGTTGTTGGGTCTTCAGTAAATAGGATGTCCGAAGAAACACTCTTCATAAATACTGGTCCGGAAATTGCCGTAGCCTCCACGAAAGCCGCCACTGCGCAAATTGCCGTACTCATCCTTATTGCACACGCACTAAGTAATGATTTGTCGTCTGGCAAAGCAATGATGGAGTATGCGACCGTAAGCCTTAGGCAGTGGGTCACATTGGAGCTTTCGCAGCAAATGAAAATACTCGCAGAGGAGTTGTCCGACGCTAATGACATCTATATCATTGGGCGCGGACTACATGCCCCAATGGCACTCGAGGCAGCAATAAAAATCCAAGAGGTGTCATACGTTCATGCTGAAGGATTCGCTGGGGGCGAGCTCAAGCATGGTCCGATCGCCCTCATCCAAAATGGTACGCCCATCATAGCGTTCATGCCAAACGATGAGACGCGGCGCGACATGCAGTCGAGTGTCACGGAGCTCAAGTGTAGAGGAGCATACACCGTAGGCATTGGGCCGAGTGTTGTAGGGCAAGAAGGTATACGTGACAAACTATTTGATGTATGGATAGAGACGCCCGACCTCGGTATCGCCTCACCCATTGCGAGTATTATTCCCATTCAACTTCTGGCATACCATCTCGCAGTTCTTCGGGGTAATAATCCGGACAAACCACGCAACCTTGCAAAAAGCGTAACAGTTAAATAGCCCAAACCCCAGAAAACAGCTTGCTGTCTTCGGGGTTTTTTATAAAGCAAACAAAGCCTTTTTTAGTCTTCATGAAGTATTCATGTACACTAGGCTATAGTTATTGCATATTAATTAAACTTTTTTATGAAGGTACTTATTGTTGAAGATGAAGCCAAGTTGGCAGCAATGCTGAAGGCAGGACTCAAGCTCGAAGGGCACACTGTCGACGTAATCGAAGATGGCCTTCGTGGGGAGAGTAGGATTCTCATGTGCCGTAATGATTACGACATAGTGATTCTTGACCTGATGCTCCCCGGAAAAAACGGTTTTGAAATATGCACAAATGTACGAAATATGGGTGTAACGCTTCCCATTCTTATCCTCACTGCGCGCGGCGATATCGAAGACAAAGTGCTCGCACTCAATAGCGGAGCGGATGACTATCTCGTCAAGCCGTTTTCGTTCGACGAGTTACTGGCACGCATGCAGGCGCTTTTACGTAGACCCCACGAGTCGCTTCCCACCCTATTGGAAGTAAGCGATCTCGTACTCAACCCCGTTACGCGCGAAGTGACTCGCGATGGCAAAACTATCGATCTAACGCTCAAAGAGTTTCAGTTCTTGCATTACCTCATGAAGCACGCAAATCAAGTCATGGGACGAGAAGACATTTTTGCGCACCTTTGGGATTTTGCGGACAGCTCGCTGAGCAACGTCATAGACGCACACATTAAAAATCTTAGAAAAAAAATAGATGACGGCCACTCTCAAAAACTCTTGGAAACTGTTCGCGGCGTCGGCTACACGATCAAAGGCTAGATGTATCCGCAACCTACTCTACTCTATAGTCACCAACATTAAACTGAGATTCTTTCTTCTCTTTTCCTTAGGCTTGTCTCTTGTTTATGTCATTGTTGATGTACTGACGAGCCCCACTCTACAATCTTTTGGGTACTCGCTCTTCGTCGACCGTCCGCCACGGGAGGTGCTCCGCCTAATACAAGAAAACGCACTAATGAATTTTGGGGAATCAGGTGTTGCAACGAAAATAAGTATTTTTTTCTTCATCGCCTTGTGCGCGTACGTACTCACCGTTATTGCAATGAGGCCAGTGGACCTCTTTAATCTTCGGCGAAGATACTTTACGTCGAATATTGCCCACGAGCTGAATACCCCGCTGTCGATACTCAAGGCGACTGCAGAAGTTGCACGCATGGGTGGCAATGAAATGTCTCAAGCCGAGAGGACCGAATTTACCTTGTCGGTCATAGAAGAAGTCGATCGTATGGCTGAGATTGTAAAATATTTTCTCCACTTTGGGACACCCGAGCAGCGGTTGCAACTGCAGATGTCTGCGGTAAATATCTCCAGTGTCATCAACAAGGTCACACGTACACTTTCTTGGCTTGCAACACGGTGTGGGGTTACCGTCGAAGCCCCAAGAGAAGGCGGTGGGGTCGTCTGGGGGAACTTTACGGCACTTGAAGAAATGATCTCGGGTTTGGTAAAAAACGCCATTATGCATTCTCCGAGGGGGAGCGTTGTACACATCACACTGAAAAACTTTGTTGGGCAGATGGAGCTAAGCGTTGCAAACGATGGTGAAAAAATTAGTACAGCGGATCTTCCATATATCTTTGACCCATTCTACAAAGGAGAGCGCATAGTACAATGCGGGAGACTTGGCCTTGGGCTGACCATCGCACGCGAGATAGCAAAGATACATCTCACCGACATTGATGTGCGTAGCGACTCCCAAACGGGCACGGAATTCAAGGTGAAACTTCCAAAATAAAAACGCTCTTTGATTTTTTCTTATTATGCACTTGAGTGAAACAAGCTTGGTATTCTTGACTTTTTTTCACTATATTATGACCTCCAATGAGCGAATCGGGTAAGGGCAAATTCATATTCTCTTCACTTGGTTCCTATACACTTAATCGCAGATGAGCATGCATGACAAATATCTTGCGCAAGTATTTGTAAAACGTTCTGTTCATTTGTTTATTGGTTCTGATTTTTAAGTTTTTGCGTGCAAGCATTGTGGACGAGACTCTACGCAGCGAAGCAGCGAACCATTCTTCATGTGCCTTAGGTCATGAATGTCATGGGGCGTCACGCTCGTTTGCACGCCCCTCCTCTTGAATTCCGCGATACCCCAACATTACTGAGGTTCAAATCCGAATTTGAAAGGATGGGCGTGCACATCAGCACTTTAGTTGAACAGTGAAAAAAGTGAAATGCATGAATACACACCTGATTGCTCTCTTTAACTACACAAATATGTCCACACTTCATTTTGCGTCAACACAAAACCTCCAACTACTCTATAGACAACGAGAGCGGGAATTAGTGCACTATGACAAACGTGACGCATTTACCCACAGAGAAACAGGGGAGCCTATACCTTGTTTTAAATCGAGACCATGAAAATGTACCACTGCCTTTATCATTTATGCCGACCGTAACACAAATCACCCATGAACAATAAAGCGTTGCAAAAAAAGAGAGACAAGAAGACGGTGATACTGCTTTCTACTTACCGCATGTCGCCACCATTTTTCTTGAGAGATCTTCGAGACGAATCTCCAGAGGACGGCGCAGCAAAATAATAACAGTCAGGAATCAGGAGTTACTATGTTCGACGCGGTGCGTGAATATGACAAAAAACTGCCGCTAATAAAAAAATATGCACAACCAAAAAAAACGTAAACAAATCACTACCGGAGAATTTACCGACGACACTGACAGTGAAGCAGCGCTGACGCCAGCAAAAAACAGAAAAAAGGGTTGGGGGTGGGGGTGGAAAAAATAAATCTGTGACGAAGCAATTTGCGCAATGAAACTTCCTCATATAATACTGTATACTTACGGAAACACAGCCGCATGATGAAATTCTCTCTTTTGGGCCTAGATGCAAAATTTAAAGGACTCACTCAGTCTATGGGTGGGATTGTTTTGGGGATGCGTCTTGTGGGGTTCATGGGAACAGGTGTATCGCTTTTTTATCTTAGTAAAGTAGGGGACTTCGGACAAAATGGGGCTTTTTTTGCATTCACCTTGTTCTCTTACGCGCTGTGTACAACGCTCTTATTTATGCTTCTCACAAAGAGACGGGGGACTCACAGAATTTATTTTTTTTGTTGCTGATCCTCGATGTGCTCATGATTTCTATTGCACACTATGTCATTCAAGCTGAGGGGGGCATGCCCGCAATGCTGAGCCATCTCTATATCGTAGTACTTATTGCCGCGAGTCTCTTTGGGTGGCGACGGACACTCGTGGTCGGGGTAACCGCAATCACGTCTTACACTCTCGCACAACTAGCAGGCACGCAGGGGTTTGAAGCAATGCTTACTGAGAAATATGCGGCACACGTTATTGCATTTATTTTTTTTACCCTACTCACACTTGTTCAAGGCTATTACTTTACGAGCATCGTGAAGAAGAGAGACGAGGATTCCATCCTCAAAGATCAGTTTGTTTTTACTACTGCACACGACTTTCGGTCGCCACTTGCGCTCATCCGACTCATCGCAGATAAATATGAAAAAGCACCCCCTCAAAACCACATAAACCTCGGTGCGGACATGCGGGCAATTAATGCGAACATATCCGTAGCATTGAGCCTCCTCGACAATCTCCTTGGTATCGCAAAAGGAGAAAACATTCCTGCGAAAATTGTGCCGATAGCGCTGAGCCCAATGATTGCATCACTCCTCGAGAGACTTGAGCCGTTTTTACAAAAAAAGTCTGTAGAGTACACCTATGACCAGCGCGTGGGGTGCATGGTGATGGGTGATAAACAAAAACTAGAGTACGTATTAGACCACATCATCGATAATGCCATCACATACAATACGGTGGGGGGGTCTTTGCGGATTTGGCATGAAGTGAGCGGCAAAATATGCAACACAATGATCGCAGACACGGGCTGTGGGATAAGCAAGGATAATATACTTAAAGTCTTTACACCATATTTTCGTGAAACAAAAGATCATGAAGTACCCGGAGCTGGCTTGGGGCTCTATGGGTCGAAAAAATTTATTGACCAGATGGGGGGGTCCATCAAGGTCGTCTCGGGGGAGGTTGGCACGACGGTTACCATCGCTCTTCCCATAGAAAGGCTACCACGATAGTCTTCACGCGGTGTATTTTTTTGCAAGCAGAAGGAGGTCTTCGAGGTGGAAGGGTTTCGCAAGATATCCGTCTGCCCCTGCTTCTGCTGCCAACTCCTTAATTCCAGGATATGCAGAGAGCAGTATGACGGGTATGTGGCGCGTTCGCGCATCTGCTTTCAGTTCTCGTGTAACTTCTCGGCCATCTTGGGACTTAAGAAAAATATCCATAAAGATAAGGTCGGGCTTACTCTCGTGCACACTCGGAGTACCCAAGAATGTGGGGGACGTCTCGAGCTCATATCCATCGAGCGACAAGGACTCGTTCATTGCGTATAAAATCCCTGGATTGTCCTCGATAATCAATATTTTTTTCTTTGGGGTATTTGCATTACTCATGATGGTCTGGTGTTTTACTTTTTATTTTTAACCTTTATTGCCCCCCCCCGCACCTGCCTTACGTGTGGCAATGTAAAGGAAAATGTCGAGCCCTTCCCCTTTGTGCTGACAACCCTTATCTTTCCACCGTGACGCTCTATTATGGTAGAGGATATATACAACCCGAGGCCGAGTCCATCACTGTGTTGACTTGCCTTCTTTGCAACCTGAGTTGAATGCTCAAAAATACTCCCCTGGTCTGCATTGCTTATGCCGATGCCAAAGTCTTGCACCGAGACGGTCACACCCGCCTTAGTATAAGAAAGACTCACGATAACTCTTTTCGCTTTCGGTGAGTATTTGACGGCATTGACGATGAGGTTTATGAGCACACGACCAATGCGCTCGCGGTCTCCTTTTATGAGTGTTGTTTTTTCTCCACGCAAGATTATTGTATGTGTATGCGTCAGTAGCTGGCAATTTTCCACAACATCGCGCGCAAGCACCGAGAGCACGAATGGCTCTTCATTCAGAGTAAACTTCCCTGCCCTTATCGCAGAAACATCAAGCAGGTCAGTGGAAATTTTTGTCAGATGATTTACCTGCTCGTCAATTTTTCTTAAATATTCGATAAGCACGACCTCTTTACTGTCTTTATACAACTTCTGCAAAATCTGTACCAGCATTTTTATTGTCGTTGCGGGAGTCTTTAGCTCGTGGCTGGCCATACTCATGAATGTATCGCTACGCTGCTGTTTAAACTTCCGCTCAGTAATATTTTCCATCACTAGTAAAATCAGTTCTTCTTTGGTGTCTCTGTCGGCGAGTCGATGTGCGTTTATGACCATGCTCATACGTCCGATATTCGGAAATTCGCATTCAACCTCAAAATTCTCCATGGAATTTTTCTTAGGGAGTACTTTTTCAAGTAATTCATGCATCAGTGGCGTGTCCCACTCCTTATTTCCCAGTTCATAAAATGATTTTTCTTTTATTTCATCTGGGAATAAACTGAACGTCGTGCAAAAAGCTTTGTTCACACTTTTTATGCAAAAATTTTTATCGAGCACGGCGAGTGGCTCACGCATGGTGCTCAAGATTGCCTCAACATATGCGAGGGAATCCACAGAAGAAAAATGAGCAAGTCCCTTTGTAGAAAAGCTCTTTTTCGTCGACAGCAGCTTCTCTTTTGTTGCAGGTATTTCCTTTTTTAATTTTAGATGCAGAATTTTCCCGCTTAGGGTGTTTTTTCTTGTGATTATGGCTTGCTTGGTTTTTGACATAACTTTTGTTTTTACACGTACGGAAGAAGCTCCTTGGTAGCGCAATAGTGCTCAGTATACACCCGCGAGTACCACATGCATATCACCCCTACAGAAAGCGTCTGTGGGGGTATTTTGTGTGAGCATTTCTTCACTCTCGTTTCATTGGTACGCACATATCATGAGTCAGTACAACCATCAGTCGGTGTGACTCTTGCTTTACTCATTCATTTTTTAAATCATGCCCACAAAAAATAGAAAGTCGCTTACAGAAGACTACAGGGGGTGGGGTGGGGCAGCGTGTTTCTCTTGCCACCACAACCACGATCTCGCGATGCTCTGTCCCGAGTGCGAATGCAACAGCGCATAGGCTTTCACTCATCCTTCATTTGCTCCTTGCTATGGTGAGTACTCGATCGGTTTATTACTTCATCACATTATTATATGGGAATCATTCTTTGGATTATCTTTGGTGCGCTCGTCGGTTGGATTGCCTCGCTGATTATGAAAACTGACGGAGAGCAGGGCGCATTGCTCAACGTTGCCGTAGGTATTTTGGGTGCAGTTGTTGGTGGCTGGCTCATGAGTGTTTTAGGGGAAAGTGGAATAAGTGGCTTTAATCTCTACAGCTTCATGGTAGCGATAATCGGAGCAGTTGTGCTTATTGCTATCGTGAAAGCACTCCGCAGGGCGTAAAGAAAAACCCTTGATCTTTTCCCCCGGTAGTGGGAACACTGCCTCATAAAGCTTGGCCATTGCACAAATATGACTACTGCTCATTTAGTTGTGTAGTTGTGGATGTCGGTGCAACGTTAGCAGAAGGGTACATATTCTCAAAAACTGGAACAAATAACGGGTGGAGGCTCATTGCGCCCGCAGTACTGAGGTGGCTTTCGTCACGATAAATATACTTTCCTTCGTGCGCGAGATCACAGAGCCCATCTTTTTTACACAGTATTGTGGATGGGTCTAACACATGTACACGGGGGTCTGCCGCGAGACTATTAATCACTGCGTTTGGGAGTGCTTGATACTCTTGGCTATCTTTTAGTGTGATACCTCGTAGTTGAATTTCCCGCCCAGCACGCACTGCATCATAAAATACATTGCGCGCATCAAAATAAGGCTGCTCGGGAACTTGCAAGACGATGTATACCTCACGCCCGTCGAGTAATAGCTGTGCTACCATGGGCGCGAAATTTCTCTCGAAGACTGCCTTTGCTTCCTGTGGTGATGCCGATACTCCACGTGCATCCGAAATAATATTTGTCGGCAAACCATTTTTCCCTTCGAGTACATACTGGCTCCACCGGGCAACGAGAATAACGTGCCGAATATTATTGTCCCTAATATGGCGTAGCGCAAAATTATTCTTTTCTGCACACCCCAGTGCGGGTGGGGTTTGATGCACCCCTACAACGGGGATGCAGTTTCCTCCATAAAATACCGTACCCGCACGCGCATACGCTCTCCCCATTGCACCAAGGAGTGGGGCGAGTGCATCTGCATGGCTGTCGCCCCACAGTACAAATTGTGGTAGTGGCCCCCCATGTGCGGGCGTGGCCCCGATTCTGCATACCCCTCCGTACGCTGACTCATCTCCTTCTATCTGAAAACAGCCTCCCCCCCATGGAATACTCTCATGTGTTGCGCGGAGTGCCTTCTTTGCGTACAGCGGAATACGATTTGAATCTTCAGGCCTTCCGTGGCTGATAAATAATCCCGAAAGTAGAAGTGTTGCAAGTGCTATGAAGCCAAACAGAAAAACAGTTTTTCTTTTGCGAAAAATGGTCTTTGCTCGTATGGGCATTTCAACAAGACGGTATGTGAGCCATGCAAGAAAAACGGACAGAAGGATGAGCCACGCCATGGTGGTGCTCGAAAAGAGAGCGGGGTAGGCAATTTCGAAAAACACAAAGAGCGGCCAGTGCCACAGGTACAGTGCGTACGAAATAAGTCCAATAAAGACTATCGCACGACCAGAGAGTAACTCGCCCACGCGAGTTGAGTAACGCTCATTTGCCAGAATGATAGCCGCAGTGCCAAGCGTCGGTAGCAATGCTGCGATACCTGGAAATGAGGTCTCATTGTCGAAAAGAAATACCGACATACCGATGGCAACAGCGCCGAGTGTGCCTAACACCTCTGCAGCAAGTTGCGTGCGTGGCTTGAATGCGACAAGGGCCACGAGGGCGCCGAGTGCGAGCTCCCAACCCCTCGTCAAAAGGAGGTAAAAACCTGCGGTAGCGTATGTGGTACCCCAGAAAAGCTCATCGGGAATAAAGGGGAGCTCTAATGCAAAACGATGTGGCACGTCGACAAACCATACGTTGAGCACAAGTGACACTGTACCAAGCAATGCAACACTCGCTATTAGAACGCGCTCCGCAGGGTTGGGAGTACTTGCATGGGGGGACTCCATAGACTCCGCGTTTGCCTTACGCACGGGAAGTATATTTTTTATTTTTGTGACACAGCAAGAGAGCTGATTATGGAAGCGCAGTAAAACTGTTTGTCGCGAAACCCAAACAGCGCATACTGCCAGAAGCGGGAAAAATATATAGAACTGCTCTTCTACTGAAAGTGACCACGTATGGAGCAATGGTGAATATCTCAACTGATCACCAAAATAGTTTTCTGAGAACATGAAAAGGATATTCGAAGCGAAGATACTCTGTGCGGTGATGGCCTGACCCAAATACTGATAGTCCTCTGGGTACAACAGAAAATAGTAGGCAGCTACAATAGTGGCGCACATGACCACAAAAAGAGCGGGGAGGATTCTGCGTACGCGCCGCTCCCAAAATCCTACGAGAGAAAATGTGCCCTCCGCGAGCTCACGCCGAATGACCGAGGTAATAATAAAACCCGATATAACGAAAAACACGTCAACGCCCACAAAACCCCCATTCACAGAGAGGAGTTTTGCATGGTAGAGGACTACTGCTACTACAGCGACGCCGCGGAGACCATCGATGTGTG
The DNA here is from genome assembly GCA_043756785.1 of Candidatus Lloydbacteria bacterium. Taxonomy (GTDB): domain Bacteria; phylum Patescibacteriota; class Minisyncoccia; order Phycocordibacterales; family UBA6899; genus MHLP01. The sequence continues at coordinate 9,485 of JAYUQK010000023.1, forward strand.
GGCGATAAAAAGTTGGGGGGATGAACGCAGGCAACGTATTTATTGTGGCTTAATTTCCTTCATATCCACCTTACCATTCTTTCAAAAAACAACCGAGGAATATTCCTCGGTTGTTTTTTGAAAGACCTATTTACTCTTGTTTTCACAACCACAGTGACAGGTTCCGTCCATCTTGTGCTCATGCATGCACTTCGCGCACACACTTGAACTTTCCTCTGCATTCGCTTTGCCTGCAGTGCTTGCTTCTGGACTTTTTCCACCCTCAGCTGACTTTTGGTCTGTTGTTGATTTTTGTTCCATGCGAAATGAAATTTATGCTGAATAAATTCGACCCTGCGTGGTTCATGTTACGCAAGTAGGGTGAAAATAAAGTGAAAATGCATAAATTTGATTCATTAAAACTTCATTGGGTGGGAGTACTATTGTTGAAAGGCATTTAACCCATGGGTCGCCTGCGGGACAGACATCACCGTAGTGGAAAATGCGCTCGTGTGCATCTTATTAACATTCGTGTTTCATATTTTTATCTAACAATTACCTATGAATAAGGATAACGTTTCTCTTGCGGTGTTGAGCCTAAAGCGGGCCACCCTAGGCACAGTAGCTGTCGCGCTAATGGCAATGTGCATTCCCACTATTGCTTCCGCGGCGGAGCTTAGTCGTCAGTTAGAAGTAGGGATGTCTGGAGCAGACGTGAGTGCACTGCAGACATTTTTGGCACAAGACTCCACTATTTATCCGCAGGGTTTGGTCACGGGATATTTTGGCGTGCTCACCAGTGCGGCGGTTTCGAACTTCCAGTCACGCAACGGCATCGATAATGTGGGGCGCGTAGGCCCCATCACGCTCGCAAAACTAAACGCACAGATGGCGGGAGGGGTGGTCGGCAACACCGGTGCGGACGTCTATGCGCCAACCATCACAAATGTTGCAGTGAGCAAGAGTGGCAACACGGCAAGCATATCTTGGTACACCGCAGAAGCTGCTCGCGGGAAGGTCCACTATAGCCCAAGCCCACTTACGGTCTACGAATATCCGCACACCGTTGACGTGGGCGGCCAGACTGCAATGACAGACGATATAGTGCGCAACACCCAAAGCGTCGTCATTGGTGGACTAATGGCAAGCACCACTTACCACTACCTCATTCACGTAAGCGACGCAGCGGGAAATGTCAGCATTACACTTCCTACAACATTCCAAAGCATGTAAGAGAGATATTGGACACGTTGAATAATGAGGAATCGGCCAGAGCAACGTTTTGGCCGGTTCTTTTTTTCAACAACACACCGCGTGCACAGCAAAAAACTCACACACAAAATCCACATGCCAACGCACACAGAAAATCACGAAAAGCACGACGACGTGAAGGACCGCAAGGCCACCTTTGTGTTTGACGAAAACGAGTTTAGCGCAGAGTCCCTACGCATAGAGCTTAAGTCGGGTGTGGACTTTGACCAAACATGGACCGACGCTACCGCAAAAATTCTCACAAAATCGTTTGGCACCGTCTGGTTTTTGGGAATCATTTTTATCTTCATCCTGCTGTGGATCAGCATCAATCTGGGGGCCGTGCCTTGGCTTGAGGTATTCGACGTGTACCCCTTCAACCTTCTCTCTGCGATAGTTTCTGTATTTGGAATTTTTTTGTCTATTATTGTGCTCATCAGCCAAGATAGGCAGGGGCGGATTGCGGACGTCAGACAGCGCATTGATTTTGAAATTAACGTTCGCGCGGAAACAGAGATTACGAAGATCTTAAATATGCTCGACGAAATACACAATGAGATTGGTATTGCAAAAATAGACACCGAGCTTGAAAAAATGAAAGAAAAAATCGATATTACTGAAATTAAACAAGAGATTGAACAAGCCATCCTCTCCGAGGAAGGAAAAAACCAAACATAACTCCCATTCCACGCTTCATATATAGAGCGGCATGGGCCTTATGCCGCAGAGTGCAGCCCACCATAAAATGCTTATTTGCGTAGATTTTGAGAAACTTGCGTAGTTTTGCATAGATTTATGATCTATGATTTATGTTATATTTGCTGAGTATGGATGAATATTTAGATTTAGTTGACGCAAAGGATAACGTCATTGGGCGGAAATGGCGCAGCGAGGTGTATAGAGAAGGGCTCTCAAACTTTCGGGTGGTGAATGCATTTGTAAAAAACACCAAGGGGCAGCTCTGGATACCGCTACGTGGGCCAAATAAGCGCATCTTTCCCAATGCACTCGACCTCTCTGTGGGTGGGCACGTGGAGAGTGGGGAGACGTACGATTTTTCCTTTGCGCGTGAAACATCCGAAGAGTTGGGCATCGACGTTAGTAATGTACCGTGGAAGCTGCTCGGAAAGTGCACGCCACACGAGCATGGCGTCGCCGCATTTATGCAAGTCTACGAGATCAGCGCGGAGGCTGTGCCAAATTGGAATCACGACGACTTCACCGAGGCCTTCTGGCTCACTCCCGCCGAAATACGCCAACGCATCGCAAGCGGAGAAAAAACAAAACCGGACCTCGCCACGCTACTCAATATTTTCTATCCCGCGTAGCGCGCGCTCACGAGTACAACTCGGCATGGGTGGCAATGGTGAGGAACTCGACAACGCGCGCGTCGAGCTCCACATACAGCACGCGAAGGTCGCCCGTGATGTTGATACTGCGCACACCTGCAAACTTGCCGTGGAGGGCGTGATTATTTAAAAGAGGGTGAAACGTGTCATTAAGAAAAAGGTCCCTGCGTTCACGAAACTTTTCCTGCTCACTTTGGCGGAGTTTCATAAATAATTTTACAAAACTTTTGTGGAGAATTATTTGCATTGTCTCATTGCCTATTTTTGCTGAGCCAACAAGTAGGCATCCATGGTCTTCCCCGACGCAAACACGGGGGAGGCATTCTTTGCCGACCTTGCGTCACGCAATGCGGAGAGCAGAAGTGCCTCTGTTTTTTTGTTTGGGGTGGGGGGATTTGAAAAGACAATTCGCTCCTCACGCACAAAGTCACGTAACTGCGCATTCACGACCGTGCCAAGCGGAAGCCCTAAAATCCCCGCCACACGCTGCGCATCTGCCTTGAGTTTTTTATCAATCTTAATATTGATGACCGTTTTTGTATTCATAACCAAAGTATACATTTTGGTTAGTGGTTGTCAAACTCCTCAATGTCTTTTTCCCAAATAAAAGTTGGGAAAATTTCCCTAATTTCTGCTTGCCGAATCGAATAACGTTAAATTTCGATACATCGCGAGGCGACAAGAAAAAATATTCGTAAGACGTACGCTTCGTACGTTGTCGAATTTTTTTTGAAGTCAACAAAGCGAGGTGCGAAATTTAACGTTATTCGCTTACGACTCGGTAAACCTCCTCGATGGTAGTTAAACCTTGGGCGGCTTTGAAAATCCCGTCTTCGAGCATAGTGAGCATGCCTTCTTTGCGTGCCTGTGTTTCAATCTTTTCTGCCGAGGCATTCACCACTGCGAGCTCGCGAATTCCCGAAGTCATTTGCAAGACCTCGTGGATACTAATACGCCCCTTGTATCCCTCGTCACATTCAGGGGAGGATTTTGCTTTATAAAACGGTATGGACTCCCACGTGGCGTCCTTCCCGACGATGCCTTCGGCTTTGAGTGCGTCCATCACTCTTTTCATGTCTGCCTTTTTTCCCAGTGCATCAATCTCGCCTTTTGTAAGCGTGTATTTTTCTTTTGTGCCACAGAGCTTGCGCACAAGACGCTGACCTATGACCACGTTCACGGTGGAGATGATGAGGAAGGGCTCAGCACCCATGTCGGTAAAGCGTGGGATGGTGCCTGCTGCGGAGTTGGTGTGGAGCGTGGAGAGCACGAGGTGTCCCGTAAGTGCGGCGTTGATGCCGAGGGATGCGGTCTCGCCGTCACGAATCTCTCCCACCATGATGATGTCGGGGTCTTGGCGCAATAGTGCGCGCAGTCCCATCGCAAAGGTGAGTCCTATTTCTGGCTTCACTTGGGTCTGGTTCACACGAGGCATCTGATACTCAACGGGGTCTTCGATGGTGGAAATATTTACGTCAGGAGTATTGAGGATATCCAAAAGCGTATAGAGGGTAGTGGTCTTTCCAGAGCCAGTGGGGCCCGTCACGAGCAACATTCCCACATGTTGATTCATCGCGTCGTGCAGTGCCTCGAGGCCCTGCCCATGAAAGCCGAGTGACTCGAGCGTAAACCCCCCAGAGGACTCGCGGAGCAAGCGCATGACGGTCTTCTCTCCATGATGCGTCGGGAGCGTGGAGACACGAAATGACACTTTTTCTGCGTTCAACTGAATCTTGAAACGGCCATCTTGGGGAAGGCGCTTTTCGTCGAGCTTTAAATTAGAAAGCACCTTAATACGCGCCGTGATTCCTGGAGCCGAGTCGCGTGGCAGCACCATCGCGTCGTGAAGTATGCCGTCGATGCGGTAGCGCACGAGGAGCTGGTTTTCCATCGGCTCGATGTGGATGTCGGATGCATTCTGAATGATCGCATGGTTGAGCAGTGTGTCGACGATGCGCACCACAGGCAAGTCTTCGGCAAGTTTCTTGAGGTCCTTTTCGGATGCAGGATTGTCTTCGTCATCCGCGAGCATTTTTATCGTCTGCGCCTCCTGCTGGATGATGTCTCCAAACTCTGCCTTCAGTGACTTTTGGTACTGCAAGAGCACACTCTTCACAGACTCCTGGTCGGTGAGGCGCGTGAGGATGCGCGTGCCCACCTTTTTGCGCACAAAGTCGATAGCCTCGAGGTCATCCACGTCGAGCATCGCCACCTCAAGTCCCGAGTCCGTCTTGCGGAATGCAACGATGTTGTGACGTCGCGCGATAGGCTCGGGCACGAGCGAGAGCACGGCAAAGTCTATCTTTTGTCCCTTCAAGTCCACAAAAGGAATCCCCAAAATATATGCCTGCACGCGACGCAGGTCGTCCGCAGAGATCTTCCCTTGCTTCACCAAGACGTCGCCCACACTCCCCCCCTCTTTGTCGGCATCTTTCTCCGCCACGAGTATCTCCGCGCGCGAGGCCAGCCCCGAATCGAGTATAAATTTCTTTAATTTGCTTTCTTGTACGAGCATATCTTGGCTCCTTCTATTATAGACGTTATTTGACTTCACGAAAAGCGAATTTTTGACAAAAGTCTGTGTACTTGTATACTTCAGAGTAATAGACAGGGTACTTTACGGTACGCTGTTTTAATTTTTTCCATTTCGATTTCCGTAAATGGCAAGCTTCGTCGTTGTGGGGCCCCAGTTGCTC
>JAYUQK010000024.1:0-5017 GCA_043756785.1 Candidatus Lloydbacteria bacterium
ATTTTTATGTGGTGCCCCCGAGCAAGTGAACCGCTTCACTTGCGCATAGGAATCGAAGACCTTCTCCGTTATTTTTGGGAAATTCTTATTTCCAAAAAATCGGAAAGGTGTACTGAAGCTGTAGGCTTCGATATCCTGTCGGGAAACTATACATGAGTACCAGTAGTGCGTTATACTATGTACACATATGGAACCTAAAAAAATACTCTCAATAGAAGATGACGCGTTTCTCTCAAGCCTTGTCGCGGGGAAGCTCATCGAGGTGGGTTTCTCAGTCATCACCGCGAGCACGGGCAAGGACGGGATCGCGAAAGCCAAACTTGAGCGCCCCAACCTCATTCTCCTCGACATCATGCTCCCTGACATGGGTGGATTTGAGATTCTTGAAAAACTCAAGAGTAATCCCACAACAAAAGACATCCCTGTTATCATTCTTTCAAACCTCGGTGGCCGCGACGAGATCGAGAAGGGTGTAGCGCTCGGTGCATCGGCATATCTCATAAAATCCAATATTCTGCCACACGAAGTCGCGGAGATGGTGCAGAGTCAGATTGACTCAACGACCGCAGGGGCTGCGTAAGAAAATGGCAAAGCGATATTGACCTCAAAACTCAAACGCACGCATCATAATGATGCGTGCGTTTGAGTTTTTTGTATTTTGTTTTGATTTATTTCTTTGCGGCTTTCTTTGGGGCTTTTTCGACAACAGGCTTTGCTGCCTGCTTTTTCATAAATGCAACAAGCCGTGACTTTTTCCGGGCTGCAGTGTTTTTCTTGATCACCCCCGTCTTTGCTGCTTTGTCGATTGCCTTGTATGCCCCCGAGAGGAGTGCTGCCGCTTCGGTGGTCTTGCCTGACTCTGCAAGCTTGCGAAGAGATTTTACGTTCTCTTTCATTGTCTCTGTGCGACGAATATTCTGCACGTGCTTGCGTGCGGAAACTCGAATTGCGCGTTTTGCTGATGAAGTGATTGCCATAATCAGAGATGCTACAGGAATACTCAAAAAAAGGCAAGAAACGAAGCCCTATAGTATACTAGCGGATATGATTGGACACCTGAAGGGGGTAGTTTTATGCAAGGATGAGCGGTCGCTTATCCTTGACGTGGCGGGGCTGGGCTACGTGATTTTCGTTGCGCCACAAACACTCATGGCAGCGAGTGCAGCGGCACCGCTCGCACTTTGGACACACCTCGCCGTCAAAGACGATGCGCTTGATCTGTATGGATTTTGCACGCGCGAAGAGCTGCACACCTTTCGCCTCCTGATTAGCATCTCAGGTATTGGGCCGAAAAGCGCACTGGGGGTGCTCGCGCTGGCCGACACCGGCACACTGCTACGTGCCATAGGCTCCAGCGACAGCGGCTACCTCACAAAAGTATCGGGTATCGGCAAGAAGCTCGCAGAAAAGATTGTGCATGAGCTCAAAGACAAAGTCGCCGATATTGCGGTTGCGGACGCACCACCGAGCCGCGAGACAGAGGCTATCGAAGCACTCGAGGTGCTCGGCTACGCAGCACGCGACACACGCGACATCGTCCGCGCGCTCGCGGAGGCGCACCCTACGACAGAAATTATCATCCACAAAGCGCTGCAGCAGCTTGGGAAGCAGCCATGAGTAGACTCCATCATGCTTGAACAAACCCTCCGCACCCTACAGCGTTTCATTCCGAAGCGCCTTTACCACTCACTGCAGCCGCTCTACCACTTTTCCCTCGCCCTCCTTGGTGCTGTGTACTACCGCTTCCCTGCAAGGCACATTGTCGTCGTCATGGTGACGGGAACAAAGGGAAAAACAAGTACCGCAGAGATTCTCAATAATATTTTCGAAGCATCTGGGGCCTCAACTGCACTCCTCGGCACGCTCCGATTTAAAGTGGGAGAAAAGAGTGAGCGCAATATGCGCAAGATGACGATTCCAGGGAGGTTTTTTGTGCAGCAGTTTCTTCGCGACGCTGTGCGTGCGGGGTGCACACATGCAATCGTCGAGATGACCAGTGAGGGGGCAAAACAATTTCGTCACCGCTTCATCGATGCTGACGCGCTCATCTTTACCAACCTCTCCCCCGAGCACATTGAGTCGCACGGGTCGTACGAGAATTATCGTGATGCAAAACTCTCTATTGCACGCGCACTCGCACACTCGCGCAAGCCCGAGCGGTTCATGGTTGCAAATGCCGACAATAAGGAAGCGAACCTGTTTTTGAACATTCCCAACCTTACACCCTCTCCTTACTCCCTCTCAGACGCAGAGAATCTTCGAGTGAATGAATCAGAGGCAGAATTCACCTTCCACGGCAAACATGCCACGAGCACCCTCGGGGGAGAGTTCAACGTCTCAAACGCCATCGGTGCTGCCACCTGTGCCATGCAGCTTGGCATCCCTCTCGACGCTATTGTGAGGGGTATCGCTGCAACTAAAAAAATAGAAGGGCGTATGGAGCGCATTGAAGCAGGACAAACGTTTCCCGTCGTCGTCGACTACGCACACACTCCCGACTCGCTCGAGGCTATTTATGGAGCATTTACGGACTACAGCATCATTGCCGTTCTCGGGAACACAGGAGGTGGGCGAGACAAGTGGAAGCGCCCCGTCATGGGCAGCATCGCGGAGCAGTACTCTGCCGAAATAATCCTCACCAATGAAGACCCGTACGATGAAGACCCTCTGACAATTCTGCGCGAAATACAAAGTGGCATGAAAGAAAAAACACCCGAAATCATCCTCGATAGGCGCGCTGCCATCGCCTATGCACTTTCACAAGCACAGAAATACCCAAATCCTGCAATTTTAATTACCGGTAAAGGCACCGACCCATTCATCATGGGCCCAAAGGGAACAAAGGAGGACTGGGACGATCGCCGCGTGACGGAAGAAGAGTTGAAAAAACTCCTCAGTAATAACTGAGGAGTCTTCGAAAGGGCATCAGGCATCAAACATCCGAAACATGGCAATACCGTAGGCTACGGCGACGTTAAGGGATTCTTTTTTGCCCAGCATCGGAATCTCGACGATGGTATCCGCGTGTTTTTTCATCGCCATCGAGAGCCCGCGCACTTCGTTGCCGACAAGTATCAATACTTTTTCAGAAACTACGGAAGGCGGTCTTCCGTATGTTTTATAGTCTATCGCCCGAGCGTCTTGCTCAATGGCCACCACGGTGAATCCTCCGGCTTTTAGTTTTTTTACAAGCGTCGCGACACTTTTTGTTTGCTCCCATGGGATACTTTGCTCGGCCCCCAGTGCGGTTTTTACTATTTCCTTCACGGGGCGACGAAATTTGTCGAGCGGGAGTGGCGTGTAGCCCGTAAGGTAGATACGCGCGACCCCAATCGCGTCGCTCGTGCGGAACATCGAGCCCACATTGTGTGCGCTACGAATGTTGTGCAGTAAAACATGAATATCTTTCTGCGACATGATTTTATGGTGTGCTCGTAGGCCTATCTCGTGTCGGAAGATTTCATCATTCCAGATGCCTCTCCACCACATTCGCCCTTTGTCGCCACGCTTACACCAGCGACTCCTGCCTCGCAGGCATTTCCATACGTTTTTCCATCAACCCCGCAAACCGGATCATACTGCATAGTGCACAACATTCCCTCTATGGGCTTTTGTGCAGATGGGGGTGGACAGGCCGAAAATTCACACGAGGGACCAGTGCGCCCCACACTCGAGCCATCAGGACAGAGCTTCGCCTCCATCGTACAAGCGACGGGCATGGCAGGCTTCGGCGCAGGTGTGGGTACAGCTTTTATCGTAGGCGGAGTTGGGGGGGTCGTTGGTGGACTTTGTACCACAGCGTCACCACACTTGTCGGGTGCACCTGGAAAAGTATTGCACGGAGGGGGTATCGTAGCGTCAGTTTTTTTCTCATACAGAGGGTTGTTTCCACTTACCCCCTTCTCTCCATACAAAGGACTCACAGACTTCACTCCCTGCTCTTTTATTGCGTATTCAGCAAGCGCACGCCGCGCATTTACTGCCGACACTTCGGCCGCGCGTGCATGCCCAAATGCCTCTCCAAATTTCCCCTCTGCAAACGCGCTCCTTCCTTGTGCGAGCATACCCCCCGCCTGATCGAGCCCCGCCTTCATGCGATCACCAAAATCTCTTTTAGGTGTCTGGCGCTCAATCGTCATGTTTGTGGAAAGTCGCGCAGGGGTACTATCTATGCGAACTGGGGCTGTTTTTTCTTTGTCACCAGAGCTTCCACCCCCCGCACTCGCATCCGACTCCCTCGTTTTGTCGACACGCACTACTCCCAGCTCATCGGTAGCAATGTCTGCGCTACGCACCCCCTGCTCTCTTATCGCAATACTCGCTGGCTCTGCGCCAGTTTCTGCAATAAATTTTGTCACTTCTACTTTCAGTAAATTATACTCTGACTCTGCGCGAATGAGCTGTGCTGCTGCTCTTTGCTTTACATCAATGTGACGCTCTACAACCGCAGTCCAACTGTCGACCCTGACTGACTGCACATCCTTTAGTACAATTGCAATTAAATCAAAATCTGGATCTCCACCTGACTGCCCTTGCGCGACATCTTCTGCATAGGGATCATCTCTCCACCTTCCCTCCACTTGCCCAAGTAGCGTGGCGTGGAGTAAGGACTGTTCATCTAATCGCACGAGCATCGCATTTACTTTTGGATTGCTCGATTCCTCGGTAATTCGCGAAAGTTGAGTTTGAACTTTGAGCTCCGCACTTTGGTAATTTTTCAGCGCTTTGTAAAATGCCTTTGCATCATCCGGGCGCTCTTTTTCTACAGCCAATGCTTCTGCTAATTTTTCATTTGAAATACGGATTTCTAACTCGGTCTTCCTCTCGGCAGATCTTGTAAACAGTCGCTCCACTCCCCTTTTCCATTCTTTAAAAAAATAAAAGGCGCTTGTGGGTAATGTGCCTTGGCTTTCTATTTCTCGCTCAACAACCCCCTCGGTAGGCTGCGCAATGCTCGCAGGTAGGGTGATGTTATTGGGCGGGATAGGCGGCATAGCCATTGTTTCCACTGGTGCAA
>JAYUQK010000025.1:0-4968 GCA_043756785.1 Candidatus Lloydbacteria bacterium
CCAAGCAGGGGGCGCAGGGGCGCATGCAGACGGCATCCCATACTCCGCCTTTGGTGCAGTGTGGAAACATTTCGGAAAAACCATTTGCAATGAGAGTGAGGAGATTGCACAGAGGATCGAGCAGAAGTTGGGCTACCCCATCGATATGGCGGACAATGGTATCGATACATATAAAAATATTTATCCCAACATCCATCCATACAAACTCCATGAAATGGTAGGCGCTTTCAATAGTACATGGAAAGAGGGCGACCATCAGACGGAGCATTTTATGGAAGTCGTTGCTATTTTTGTGAGACTCCTTCGGCGTGAGATTATCTCTATTGGGGACGATATTGTCGGAGAAGAGGTGGTTAAAAAGCTGTATGAAGAATCAGAAGACAAGCGCATCATCATTATGGACGAGCAATATCCCAATGGAATACTCGCCGGATATCCCGAGCCGCTCTTTGTAGTAAAGCCGGCGCGCCAGAATACAAACTGGGAAGTCGAGTGTGTACGCAACGAAGTACAAAGCTTTGAGAATAGAAAGTCGCTACCGCTGGCATGGGGGGGAAAATTTGGGGATGAGCTCGCCGCCGTCTCTGGAGTTGCCGATGCGGTCTTTTGCCACAAGGGGCGATTCATCGCCGTGGCGCGCTCGAAGGAGGGCGCAATTGCGCTTGCACAATCGTCCTTAAACAGCTAGCATCACCACACTTATCATATATGGCATTTATCGACGAACTACGAGTACATATTCGTGCGGGGAGGGGTGGCGACGGCGTCAACCGTTTTCGACACGAAAAAGGCAAGGAATTCGCAGGGCCCTCAGGGGGCGACGGGGGCCGTGGGGGATCTGTGTACGTCGTCGGCTCACGCGACTTGGGGCTACTTTTCAAATATCGCCACGAGAAACAATTTAGCGCAGAGGACGGTGAGGCGGGGAAGAAAGATAGTTTGCATGGTGCCAACGGCGAAGACCTCATTTTCAAGCTCCCCGTCGGCTCTATCCTCACCAATCAGACCACGGGCAAGGTGACGCAAGTGCTCTCCGAGGAGAACCCAGTACTACTCCTTAAGGGCGGTGACGGTGGCTTTGGTAACGAGCATTTCAAGAGCTCCATCGTGCAGGCCCCAGAGCGCACTACCCCGGGGTACCCCTGCGAGGAAGGAGACTACTATATAGAGCTACAGCTACTCGTCGACGTCGGCTTCGCGGGTTTCCCCAATGCAGGAAAGTCCTCGCTCCTAAATGTGCTCACCAATGCGAGCGCAAAAGTCGGTGCATACCAATTCACCACACTTGAGCCAAATCTCGGCGCCTTTCACGGCTACATTTTGGCAGATATCCCAGGCCTCATCGAGGGCGCGTCAGAGGGAAAAGGCCTCGGGCACAAATTCCTCCGCCACATCAACCGCACAAAGATGATCGCACACCTCGTTTCGCTCGAGAACGAAGACGTGCTCGCTGCATACAACACCATCCGCGGGGAGCTCGAAGCGTATAGCGACGAGCTCGCACAAAAGGAGGAGATCATCATCCTCACCAAGACCGACATGGTCGACGAGAAAACACAAGAGGCTGCAGTGAAAAAACTCGCAAAGCTCAAGAAAAAAGTATTCTTGATGTCTGTCTATGATGACGCGTCGATCAAGGAGCTCGCTGACTCTTTTGTAAAAATCCTAAGAGAAAAAGAAGCCATTGCGAGCGCAAATATTGAACCAGAAAACCAAAAAGAAAAACCACAAGAAAAACGAACGGAGAAACAAAAAGAGAAACCAAGACTGAAGCCAACTGAGCGGATTGCGAAGCCCGGATACGAAGCAAATAGGTCATCAAGTAGGACCAAGAAAAAGCCATTACGGAAGGCATCAAACAAAAGAATGAAATAAAAAAGCACCCACTTTGGGTGCTTTGTTGTTGACCTTGATTTGCGTTGATCCTGAGTCTGGCAGGGGTCAGTCTGTCTTAGGAGTGCTCGGATAGACGAGCGTTTTGCAGAATTTCCCCAAAAACATCGCTACTCCATCCGCATATTTATGACGTAGTCCGCGCTTCGGACCGCCGTCGTCCCTCATGTAGTAACGACATAAGTAGACTGCGCCCAGCATACTCACAATAAACCAAATCACATCAATTAGGGTGGGTGCAACTTCTGAGACAGTGCGAGCAATGGCCCCGTATCCCACAAAACCCCAGATGAATAAAGCGATGAGTGCTAATGCAGCAATCCCGTGGCGCCTCAGTGGTAGGTCGGCATACACATCTTTTCGGCCTCGCTCAAGAGTAACATCACTGCGAACATTTACGAGCCTGAATGTTACGAAGCTTTTCCAGTACTCTTTTGTGAGTGCACCCACCACATATCTTCCACTGAGGGGCATGATAACCCAGTCAAAGCATGTGCGGCAAAAAAGGATAATGAAGCAGAACACAGCCGCTATCCCGTACAAAACAAAACACACTAAGGGTGCTGCGAGTATGTACCAAAAGTACCGGCAGTGCGTGGACGGAGAGAGTCCATCATCGTATGCCGTACGCAGAAAGCGTAAATGCCATGGTGTGGGATTGATGACTTGGTCGAGCGATACCCACACGCCGAGGGAGACGAATATCCAGAGCGAGGATGCCATCGCAAGTAGAGTCCAAAATTCCATGAGATTTCTCCTGATGTCTATGTGCAAAGTGACTGCATATAAACTACCTTAAATTATTATATTGTCAACACTTTAATCAAAATCGGTTGTGCTAGAATCCAGTTAACGAATATATGGCATATAAAACAACCATTGGTTTGGAAGTACATGCGGAGCTAAAGACGGCGACAAAGATGTTTTGTTGCTGCAAAAATACGCCCGACGAGGTGCGGCCAAACTGGAATATTTGCCCCGTGTGCACTGCGCAGCCTGGGACACTTCCCGTGATCAACCACAAAGCGGTGGAGCACGTGCTGCGCGTGGGTACCGCGCTCGGCTCGACACTTGCGGACTTTACCGAGTGGGACAGAAAAAACTATTTTTATCCGGACATTCCCAAGGGGTATCAGATCAGCCAATACAAATATCCGCTGGTGTCAGGGGGGCAGCTCGCGGGCATCGACATCACACGCGTGCATCTGGAGGAAGACACGGGTAGCTCGCGCCACGACAGGGGAGACTACTCACTCGTCGACTACAACCGCGCAGGAGTGCCTCTGATGGAGCTTGTGACCGAGCCCGTCATTCATGACGCTGAAACAGCGATGCGCTTTGCAAAAGAGTTGCAGCTCCTCCTCCGTTACCTTGGGGCATCAGATGCCAATATGGAAAAAGGTGAAATGCGCGTTGAAGCAAATATTTCTATTTCCGAAACAGAGACGTTTGGTACGAAGGTGGAGGTAAAAAACATTAACTCGTTTAAGTCCGTTGGGGATGCTATCGCCTACGAAATAAAGCGCCATGCAGAGGTGCTCGGCCGCGGGGAAAAGGTAGTGCAAGAGACGCGCGGCTGGGACGAAAACGCAGGAAAAACATTTAGCCAGCGCAAAAAGGAGAGCGCAAATGACTACCGCTATTTCCCCGAGCCCGATCTTCCTAAAATGAAAATCTCTGAAATTCCTGAATTTCAAAACTTAAAAGCTACGATGCCCGAGCTCCCGTGGGAGCGCCGCACACGACTTTCGGAAGAATTTGGTTTTCCTGATTTTATTACAGAAATGTTGATGACCGACGAAGTGATTGGGAGTTTTTTTGCAAAAGTCGCGGGTGGACTGCGCGGTGAAAAAGAGCTCATCAAGCTTGCCTCAAACTACCTCACCTCTGACCTCGCTTCACTGATGAAGACGGGCGACAGCACTTTGGGAAAAGTTACCCCTGAAAATTTTATCGGACTTATCCGCATGGTACACGCGAGCGACCTTTCATCACGAGGGGCGAAGGATACGCTGGCAATACTTTATCGTGAAGGCGGCAATGCAAAAGAGGTCGCAGAAAAAAACGGGCTTATTCAAGAGAGTGACATGGGCGCACTGGAGGCAATTGTAAAAGAAGTGGTCGCGACCAACGAAAAGGTCGTCGCGGAATATAGAGCAGGTAAACTCACCTCCCTCCAGTTCCTCGTCGGGGCTGGGATGAAGGCCTCCAAAGGATCCGCCAACCCACAAGTACTCGGAGAACTAATTCAGAAAGTAATATTGGGATAAGTAGCGCAGGGGTCTTTGTTGCTATTTGTTGATTTTATTGTATTCTGGAGATTATGGATGTTGGCAACAAGACACTGTCTCAGCTCTCTGATGAGGCTAAGGAAAAGCGCTATGTGACCCTCGATGTGGGTTGAACGCCTGGAGGATGTCGAGCGCCGCGAGACCATACCGCCCGTTCACGTCGACGCCGAACTCCAGCCGGGTCGAGCCGGCCAGGCGCTCGGCGCTGCCCTTGACGTGAAAGTCGTTGGCCGACACGTCGGCGCGCTCGATACTGCGCCCGGTCGTCGCGGTCGGGAACCGGTCCTGGTCGGTCCGCTGCTCGTAGGTGCCGAGGAAGCTGGTGAAGGCAATCTGGCGGAACCCGGCGATGTCCGGCATCTTGTACGAGGACGTGAAGCGGTGCGAGTTCTCGAACGGATAGGAGAACCGCACGGTGCGGGAGTTGTTGCGCGGCCGCTCGAAGTCACGGCCGAAGTCGCTCTGCCACCCGGCCGAGAGCAAGCCCCGCCCAAGCGAGTGCTGGGCGTTGACGAGGAAGCCCTGATCCTCCCAGCCGGAGTTGAAGACTTTCGTCTCGGGGCCGTCGTAGTCTTCCGCGTTGCGCACGTGCGCCTGGAAGAGAACGCCGCCGCGGGCAAATCCCTTGGACACTTCGACGGATCCGCGCGCTTCGGGGACGCCGGCGCCGAACGTGCCGGTCAGTCGCGTGCTCAGCGGGCTGCCCGGCGCGGCCTGGCGAGTCCGCACGGAGATGACACCGCCGAGTGCGTCCGATCCGTACGCGACCGTGCCGGGTCCGCGC